>JAVEUB010000006.1:0-22098 GCA_034005785.1 Cloacimonas sp. (SeqCode)
CTGTGGATTGTGAGCAGCTATGTATTCCGCTTTGAGAAGTGGAACAGGCCTTTTTGGATAAGATTGCTTAGCACTATCAAACATAAACCCACAAACGTGGCAGGGTGAATGCTTTCGCCCAGTATTTGAGCAATAAATAGCAGTGAGATAAATGGTGTCAAAAAGATCAGATTCGATATTTTTGCAGTATTATCGGTGTATTCCAGGGCTTTGAACCACAATAGAAACGTTAAACCCATCTCAAAAATACCTACGTAAATGCCGCCAATCAAGCCATAGAGCAGGTTTGCCCCTGGTAAAAACACTTTCGCTCGGCCAATCAGTACATAGGCAGCGATCAACAAAAAACCTATGAGAAAATTGAAGAATAGCTTTACCAGTGCAGGACGCTTGTCTTTGAGGTTTATTATCCAGTAAAATGCCCATATCAATGAAGTAAACACCGCCATGAACGAGCCTATGGCATCGTCGAAATGCAATGCAGTAAGATTCCCTCTGGCAGAAATAATCACTACCCCCAAAAAACTGATTAGCAGCGCTAATAAATCCAGAACTCTGAATTTTTCTTTTAGCAGCCAGATGCTAAACAAAGCCAGCACAATTGCCCAAGTGTAGTTTAGCGCTTGTGCTTCCTGCGCCCGAAGCCTGTTGTATGCTTCAAACAAAATGAGGTAATACACAAAGGGATTAAGCATGCCTGGTAACATCGATAATCTTACATTCTTAATGAAAGTTTTTAGAGAATATTGAGCGTTCGCGTTTCTTAATAGATTGGCCACACCAAGGAATAACACCGCACTGAAGGAAGCAATAAACAGCAAACCAAATGAGCTTAGCTGGCTAAGGCTTAGTTTGAAGGCAGTGCTGATGGATGACCAGGCTAGGATGGAAGCGCTGGCATACAAGTAGGCAATTTGTTGCTTGGTAAGCTTCATAAATAACTGAAAAAAACCACCCTATCAATAAATACACAGATAGGGTGGCAAGAATAAGCTATTATTAAAAATACAGGTTATGGCATCTTTTTCAGGATAGCGTCGTACTTAGCTTCCATAGATTTGTTACCGGTTTTTACGGCAGCAAGCTTAAGATATTGCACTGGGAATTTATTTTCCTTATCCCAGTTGTACCATTTTTCGGCATAAGTAATCAACTCCGGGTAATTCTCTTTTTCCATAAGAATGCCGAGGATGGCAATAAAATCTTCTTCATTGCTTCTGATCTCAATTAGCTGTTTTAAGTAGCTAAGAGAAAGGTCTTTATCATTCATCATAGCAGCAATTGAACGGGCATTATCAAGCAAGTCGATGCTTGTAGGATCAAGATTCAGGGCAAGCTCGGTAGCCGCCATTGCTTTGGGGTAATCTTTCAATTCATAATAACAGGCAGAGATATTCATCATATTATCCACGCTGCGTGGCATTTGGAGCTTGGCTTTCTCGAAATATTTAACGGCTTCGGCATAGTTTTCCTTGTTGTAATAGTACGCTCCAAGTTCTTGCAGATAAACAAGCTTATCGGGATCATCTTTTATTAAAGAAAGCAAAATCTGCTCTGCTTTAGCATCATCTTTTAGCTCGTTCAGATATATGTTTTTCAGTTTGATCATAGGTTCGGGACGGTTTGGATCAAGCTTGGCAACAAGCTCGTAGGTTGCCATGGCAGCCTGTGTATTGCCTTCAGTTTCTTCATTTTCGGCAATTTTGTAGATGCGTGTCCAGCTGCTTTCTTTGCGCTTTTTCATGTCTCGCAGATCAATCTTTTCTTGGTCGGTCAAATTGGGAAAGGCTTCTGTGTTAGTGATGGCTTTGGCATAGTACTCATAAGCTTTTTGGTTGAATTCTACAGCTCTGGCGGCAAAGGTTTCGCCATTAAAAAGGTTTATATCGGCCATCCTGCGTAAGGCTTCGGCGTGTTCAGGATTATCTACCAACACTTTGGCATAGTACTTTTCAGCTTGTTCCACGTTTTTCTGTGCGTAATATACATTGGCCGTCTTAAAATCCACATTACCCTGAGGGCTCAATTTCTGGCGACCAGTAGCGCAGGCTGAGATTAGTAACAGCAGCGCTGTAGCGACGATTATCAGCTTTTTCATGCATTTCTCTCCTGTTGAAATATGATTTATCTCACAAAATTTCAAGTTGAAAAAAAGTCAAGAGATTTTCACAGGTTACATGCCTAAGAGCGATTTTGACTTAAAAATCTGCGTGCATGAGCAATGAAAATAAACCACACTAACTTCAGCAGCAGATTTTTGAGTTAAAACGCGGGCTACGCGACAATCGAAAGACTATTCTGTGATGCGGGCTACTGGCAACAGGATATCTATCAATTTATCGTTATAACGCAGTCCACGGTTTAACTCATATTTATGCCGCAGGCTGGTGTAGTATTTGTGGATATTGGATAAATGGCAGAGCTGATGGTACATGCGGCAAAAATATAAGTCAAACACGCTCCAAGGGTGGTTCATGCAAATGAGCGATTTTGACTTAAAACGCGGGCTTCATTGTTTTGCTATACGCGGTTCAACCTTGCATATAATTCACCTCAAATCGCCATAATTTGTTCTTGAACCCTTCCTGAACCTAGTTCAGCATGGGTTCAAGTAGTGTGAAATCGCCAAATTGGCGAGTTGTAAGCAAGATGCAAAAATTATTTGTTACTTGCCAAATGTCTATCTTCATTTATCATTTACTACAAAGACTAATTGAGTTATAACTGGAGGATTTGCCCATGTCTAAGTACCTTATAGTTGGTGGAGTTGCTGGCGGAGCTACTACTGCTGCACGTTTACGCCGATTAGATGAACATGCCGAGATTATCATGTTTGAGCGCGGTGAGTATATTTCCTATGCGAATTGCGGCCTACCTTATTATGTTGGCGAAGTAATCAGCGAACGCGACCGTCTTTTCATTCAAACCCCTGAAAGTTTCAAGGCGCGTTTGAACGTTGATGTTCGCATCCAGCAGGAAGTGATAGCTATTGATCGCAAAGCCAAAACCGTTACTGTGCGCAAGGCGGATGATTCAGAATATACCGAAAGTTATGATAAACTTGTGCTTTCTCCGGGTGCAGAGCCTTTGCGTCCTCCCATTCCTGGCATTCAGGATGACGTTATTTTCACCATGCGCAACGTGCCCGATACGGATAAGATCAAGGACTATATCGATCATCACATTGTGCAGCACGCGGTAATTGTGGGAGCCGGTTTTATCGGCCTGGAAATGGCAGAAAACCTCCATCACAAAGGCATTAAGGTTACTATCGTAGAGATGGCCGAACAGGTGATGACGCCTTTGGATTACGAAATGGCGGCTGTTGTACATCAACATCTAAAAACAAAGCAGGTAGAGTTTTACCTCAAAGACGCAGTAAGTTCTTTCGTGCGTGAAAAGAGTGGCTTGCAAGTTCGCCTAAAAAGCGGACGTTCTTTGCCTACCGATATGGTGATTCTCTCCATAGGCGTGCGTCCAGATAGCAAGCTTGCCGAGCTTGCCGAGCTGGAACTTGGTATCAATAAGGGAATTAAGGTAAATGAGCACTTGCAAACAAGTGATCCCGATATTTACGCCTTGGGCGATGCCATCGTTTTCCCCAATCCCATCACCGGCGAGGAAAGCCACACCTATCTGGCTGGTCCAGCCAATAAACAAGGACGCCTGGTGGCCGATAACATCGTGAAGGGTAACTTAAGAACCTATAAAGGAAGTATCTCCACAGCCATAGCCAAAGTGTTTGACCTCACTGTAGGTGCTGCCGGAGTATCCGCAAAAGTACTACGCAAAGCGGGAATCCCCTTCATATCATCAATTATTCACGGTTCCTCGCATGCAGGCTATTATCCAGACGCTTTGCCACTTACTATCAAGATTGTGTTTAGCCCTGCTGATGGTAAGCTTTTGGGCGCTCAGATTGTAGGCTTCGACGGAGTAGATAAACGCACAGACATGCTGGCTCACATCCTTAAACACGGTGAAAGCATCTACGAAATGCAAGAGATTGAACACGCCTATGCTCCGCCATACTCCAGTGCCAAAGATCCTGTCAACGTAGCTGGCTTGGTAGCCGGAAACATTTTAAGCGGCATGGTTAAGATCGTGCATTGGGATGAAATACGCAAAGTAAATCTGCAGGATACAGTGCTCATCGATGTACGTACTTCGGAAGAATACGCTCTTGGTAGCATCGAAGGCAGCCTCAATATCCCAGTGGACGAAATGCGTTCCCGACTCTCTGAAATACCTAAAGATAAAAAGATTATCCTGTTCTGCGGTACCGGCCATCGTTCCTATTTTGCCTACCGTATTTTGGCGCAAAGTGGGTTTAACGAGCTGCGTAACCTTAGTGGAGGCTACATTACCTATGAATCGGCTACGCAAAAACAAAGCAACGAAGATATCTTCGCCTCCGAATATATCGGAAAAGACGACCATATCTATCAAGGCAAAGAAACTCCAGCGATTACGGCTGATTCCCAAAGCGTGAATGTGGATGCTTGCGGCTTGCAATGCCCGGGACCCATCTTGCGCATGAAAAGCGAAATGGACAAGCTGTCCGATGGCGACATATTGAATATCACTGCCAGCGACCCCGGCTTTGCCAAAGACGTTCCAGCCTGGTGTAACATGACGGGTAACAAGCTGATTAGCATTAGAAACGAAGGCAAAAAGATCATCGCCAGCGTGCTTAAAGGCGGCGGAAAAGCACTTTCAGCAGGCTCTGAAGGTGGAAAGAACAAAACGCTAATCGTGTTCAGTGACGATCTGGATCGGGCTTTAGCTTCCTTCGTAATTGCCAACGGCGCTGCCTCTACAGGCAAAAAAGTGACCATGTTCTTCACCTTCTGGGGCTTGAACGTAATAAAAAAAACCAGCGCTATCAAACCCGAAAAAGACTTTATGGGCAAGATGTTTGGCATGATGCTACCCAAAAGCTCCAAAGGCTTGGGACTTTCCAAGATCAATTTTGCGGGGATGGGTCCCATCCTGATGCGCAAACGCATGAAAGATAAAAACGTAGATTCCTTGGAAATGATGATAGGCCAAGCTATACACGCAGGTGTGCAAATGATTGCTTGCCAGATGAGCATGGATATTATGGGTGTGGATGCCAGCGAACTGATGGATGGCGTAACCATCGGCGGCGTAGCTACCTACCTGGAAGAAGCAGAGCAATCTAACTTGAATCTGTTTATTTAGCTTAATCTGTAGTGCCGGACACCGTTACTCTGTAGGGGTGGATTGCGTCCGCCCAAACCCCGAAGAAGGTTATTAAAAGGGCGAGCGCAACTCGCCCTTACGCTTACATCAGAAACAACTGTGCCCTGATCTACACTTCAACCAGTACAGAGAATTGGCATCCTCCGGCTACAGATGATAGCGAATAAAAGCATTGACGTAAACACCTGATTCAAAATTATTGTCCATCAGTGCAAAAATGATAGTTAAATAATGAAGATAAACATACGAGGAAGAACATGAAAGAATACGACATGAAGAAGATACGCAATCTTCTGTTCATAGGTGCCAGTGGAGCTGGGAAAACCACCATGGCCGAACAGATATTTCATCTTAGCCACACTACTACACGCTTGGGGAAGGTTGACGAAGGTAACACCATAATGGACTTCGATCCCGAAGAAGCTGCCAAGAAGATGTCCCTGGGGCTATCAATCGGCTTTGTGAACTATAAAGACCATAAAATTAACATTTTGGATGCTCCTGGTTATCCTGATTTTGTGGGCGATGCAATTGTTGCCCTGCCAGCAGTGGAAAATGTGCTTATTTTGGCGAACGCCACAGGTGGCTACGAAGTAGGTCTTGAGCTTGCCATAGAGCAGGTTGAAGAACGCAAGATGGGTAAGATAATCGTGGTGAATCGCATGGATAATGAACATGCAGATTATGATAAAACCTTGGAAGCTATTGCCGAAAATACGGGCATTAAGCCCGTTAGAGTGCAGATTCCTATCGGTAAGGAAGGCAGTTTTGAAGGCGTGGTGGATGTTATTCGTCAGAAAGCCATCAAAGCTGGTGTGGAAAGCGAGATTCCCGCTAATATGGTAGATGCCGTGGAAGATGCCCGTTTGCACCTTATGGAAGCTGTAGCCGAAACTGATGAAGAATTGCTGAATGAATTCTTGGAGCACATGGAGCTTAGCGAAGAGCATTTGATCAGTGGCTTAAGAAAGGGTATTGCCAACGGTGAAGTATCACCTGCTTTTGCCTGCTCTGCCGCTACTGGAACAGGGATTATGGCACTTTTGGATGGTATCATTAGCTATCTTCCTTCTCCCTTTGATGCTGCAGAAATGAATATCCTGGATGATGGTGTTCCCGCCAAATTTATTGCCAGCCCTACTGGCGAGATCTTAGGCTATACTTTCAAGCTTTATGCCGATCCCAACATGGGCGATTTTGCCTATGTACGCCTCTATTCGGGGACACTTAAAACTGGCACTGAAATCTTTATCCCAGAAAAAGACGCTAAGGACAAAGTGGGCAATTTGTATTACATGCTGGGTAAAACCAGAAGCGATTGCTCGGAAATTAAAGCTGGTGATATTGGCGCTTTGGTGAAACTTAAATATGCCAAAGCCATGAACACCATCGCTGCTCCTGGCAGTGAAAAAGCTGTTGTACCTGTGGAATTACCAACCGCTACTACCTGGCAGGCTTTAAAGGCAGTTAATCAATCCGACGAAGATAAGATTGGCACAGCTCTGCAACGCGTAATTGCTGAAGACTCTACCATCCGCTACGAGCTGAATGTGGAAACCCACGAGAACGTTCTTTCCGGAATGGGCGATCAGCAATTGCTGCTGGTACTTAAGAAACTGAAAAACCGCTATAAAGTAGACTCATTACTAAAAGACCCGCGGATTCCCTATAAAGAAACAATTATGGCCGGAGCGGAATCTAATTACAAACATAAGAAGCAATCCGGTGGACGTGGCCAATATGGTGATGTGTATTTCCGCATCAAACCCACCGAACGCGGTGAAGGTTTCCAGTTTATCAACGCTATTGTTGGCGGCACGATTCCTTCAAACTTTGTGCCAGCCATCGAAAAAGGCTTGGTGGAAACCATGGAAAAGGGTATTATCGCCGGTTACCAGGTGGTGGACGTGGCTGTGGAAGTTTATTATGGTAGTTACCACGATGTGGACAGCTCCGAAATGGCGTTCAAAATTGCCTCATCCATGGCTTTAAAAGAAGGATTCAAGAAATGCAAGCCAATCCTCTTAGAGCCGATTAACGAAATCGTTATCATCGTCCCCAGCGAATACATGGGTGATGTGATGGGCGATATTGCTACCCGCAGAGGCCGCATTATGGGTATGGAACAACGTGGCAAGAAGCAATATCTGAACGCACAAATGCCTATGGCAGAAATGTTTGCTTATTACCCCGCGCTTAAATCTTTCACTCAGGGACGTGGACGTTTTACCCAGAAATTCTCTCATTACGAGAAAGTACCGGAAGATATCACCGCCAAAGTGGTCGCCGCCTGGCAGGATTCTGAAGCATAAAATTATAACCTGGGAAACCGAAACCATGGTTTCGGAATTTGAGAATCGCTTTATTAGCGATTATCCTCAGATACAAAAATAGTATAAGGGATGCGATCATTTTATGGTCGTTTCCCTTTTTTCTTGACATCAAAGCTGCGTTGTAGCTTTTATGATTTTAGCATTATGATTAAGAAAGAAAGAGGTTTATATGTCAGGACACAATAAGTGGAGCTCTATCAAGCACAAAAAAGGAGCTACTGATGCCAAACGCGGGAAGATATTTACCCGCATCGTGAAGGAAATTATTATTGCCGCAAAATCAGGTGGGGGAGATCCCGAAATGAATCCTCGCTTGCGTACTGCCATTAACACCGCTAAAGAAGCCAATATGCCCAAAGATAATATCGATCGTGCGGTGAAACGCGGAACAGGCGAAATTGAAGGCGTAGCATACGATGAGATTACCTATGAGGGCTACGGATATAATGGCGTAGGCATCGTAGTAGATGTAATGACCGATAACAAGAACCGTTCTGTGGCCGAGATCCGTCATGCATTTTCCAAGTTTGGTGGAAACATGGCCGAAAGCGGATCAGTATCTTGGAATTTTGAGCCTAAAGGGTATTTTCAGGTACCTTCCGATGGCCTGGATGAAGATGAATTTATGATGCAAGCTCTGGAAGCTGGCGCAGAAGATATTAACCCCATCGATGAATTCTTCGAAGTATTCACCTCGCCACATGAATTTCACACAGTTTTGGGGAATATGGAAAAAGCAGGATTTCCAGTAATGAATGCTGAATTGACACGTATCCCCAAAACAACGATCAATGCAGACGATGTAGCGGCAAAATTGATGCGCTTGATTGATTTTTTGGAAGATCTGGATGATGTTCAGAAAGTATATGCCAATTACGAAATATCAGATGCAGTGATGGAGCAACTCGAAAAAGAACAGTAACTAAAAGTGATAATCATCGGTATCGACCCCGGTAGCCGCTATTGCGGATATGGCTTGATTCAGATGGATGGACGCAAAATTGTGGCGGCAGGTTGCGAAGTAATTGATGTAAGCAAACAGCCCAGCTTACCGGAGCGACTAACAGAATTGTATAAGCAGATTTGCGCTGTTTTGGACGAACACCAGCCAAAAATGGCAGCGGTGGAAAGTATGTTTTTTCACAAACAGGTGAAGAGCATTTTTACGCTGGGGCACGCGCGTGGTGTTATCCTGCTGGCTTTGGCGATGAAAGGGATACCGATAATTGAATACAGCCCCCGCGAGATTAAAAAATCGGTGGTGGGTAACGGAAATGCCACTAAGGCTCAGGTTCGCTTTATGATAAATCAGCTTTATCCGCTGAAGGAAAGCCCCCGGCGCGATGATGCCTATGATGCACTGGCTATTGCCACTTGTCACTTTAACCGCATGAAATGGATGATATGATACAGTATATAAAAGGCACGCTAAGCTATAAAAGCCCAATAATGGCGATCATTGAGGCTATGGGCATTGGTTGGGAGCTAAAAATACCAATCTCTACCTACGAAGTATTGCCCGATAAGGGAGCAGCTTGCTCGCTACTAACCAGCCTGAATATCTCTCAGGAAGATATTCGCATCTTTGGCTTTGCCACGGAAGCGGAAAGGGAACTATTTATGATGCTAACCAAGGTAAGCGGTATCGGTCCCAAAATAGCTTTATCCATCCTCTCTACTTTAACTATCTCAGCCTTTGTGCGGGCAGTTAATTCCGGTGAAGAAGGCTTGTTAATCCGGGTTCCCGGTATTGGTAAAAAATCTGCTCAGCGCTTAATTGTGGAACTTCGAGATGCTGTGCATAAGCTAATGAATCATGTGGATCAGAAAGAAATGGCTTTGGGCGATGCCACCTCCGAAGTGGAAAGTGCACTGATCTCTTTGGGTTTTAATGTGCAACAAATCCGCAAAGAACTAAGCCTGATGGATGATGCAACAAAAGCTCTTAGCACGGAAACCTTGATTAAAGAAACCATTAAACGCATATATCAGAGAAGCCGATGAACTTTCGCCAGGAAGCCTATTCCACTATCTTGAAAGTGTTTAAAGATAATGAATTGTCGGATGCCATGCTGCATCAACGCGCAAAAAAGCTAAAAAGCGCGTCTGAAGATATTGGCTTGTATTACCATCTGGTGAAAGGCGTGATAAAACAACGCCTGAAACTGGATTATATTCTTTCTCATTTCACCGCTGCCGACAAGTTTGCCGCTACAGATTTGAAGATAAAAATTGTGCTATATATTGGCTTGTACCAAATCTTGTACCTATCTTCCATACCAGAGCATGCTGCGGTAAATGAAAGCGTGGCGTTGGCTAAAGATTTGTTTAATCCCCAGATAGCGGATTTTGTGAACGCAGTACTACGGGCTTATCTGCGCAACCCGGAGGTAAAATACCCCAGCGAACCTCATCTGCGTATAGCCTACGAGCATTCTTTTCCCCCGGAGCTGATAGAACAATGGATTTCCTTCTGGGGCGAAGAAGATACAGAGTATCTGGCGCTGTATTTCAATGAAAATCCCGAGCTGCATATCCGGGTTAATAGCACAGCTACAAATCCCCAAAAGTTAATGTCTTATTACCAAAAAAGGAGCATCAGCATTATTCCTTGCACCGCAAGCAAGATGATGTTTCACACCAAGCAGGCTCAGGAAGTTTTGGATGATGTTGCCTTTTCGGAAGGGTATTTCTCGGTGCAAGATACTTCTGCCGCGTTGGTAGTGGAGCTGCTCGATCCGCAGAAAGAGGAAAGCGTGCTCGATCTTTTTGCTGCCCCAGGTGGTAAGTGTACATACATCGCCGAGCTTATGGATAATAGCGGAGAAGTGATCGCCGTGGATAAAATTCCCAATAAGATGAAATTGCTTAAACAAGCCGCTGACAGGCTACAACTTAGCAATATCAGCCTGGTTGTAGGCGATGCTTTCAAATATGGACCTTTAGCTCCTGCTTTCGATAGAGTATTAGTAGATGCACCATGTTCCGGATGGGGAGTGTTCAGCCGTAAAGCAGATTTACGCTGGCAGGTGCATCAGAATATTGCTGAGCTGATCAAGCTGCAAGAAAAAGCTTTGGATTACGCAGCTAACTTCGTAAAAATTGGCGGCTTTATGGTTTATTCCACCTGCACTATGAATCCTTTAGAAAACGAAGCTCAGATAAATGCTTTTTTAAAGAGGAACAACCGCTTCGAACTTATTGATGCATCAGGGTTTATCCCTACAACTTACATTGATGGTAGCTTTATGAAAACTGTTCCTTTCCGGCACCATATGGACGGTGCTTTTGCAGCCAAGCTAAAAAGGATTAAGTAAAGTTTATGAATATGGATTATAAACGTCTCGGTTACTTTGCTGGAATTGGACTCGGGATCATTGTGGTAACGGCCTTCATCTTCAGCCAGATAATCTTTCCTATTGTTCTGGGGCGAACTCCCAAAGTAGAGGTGCCCGAGCTTACTGGAAAAAGCCTGACCCTGGCAAAACGCATATTAAGCGAAGAAAAGCTCCACCTCGTGGTGAAAGACTCTTTGTTTAGCGAGATAGACCCCATCGATGCGGTTATCGAACAAATCCCTCCTGCTGGAGATAAAATAAGGCAGGATGGCACAGTTTACTTAATCGTAAGTAAAGGCTCGGCAACTGTGGAAGTTCCATATATCATCGGTAAATCTTTTCAAGAAGCTTTCATCACACTGAGAAACAGTAATCTCCATAGTGTTGTTGCAGATTCCACCTATTCCGATTTGTATCCAGTTAACTGTGTAGTTCGCAGCATACCGTTTTCTGGCGATAAGGTTAGCAAGCAATCTACAGTGAAGCTTATCCTCAGCCGGGGAAACATGCCAGTTCCGGATAGCCTGAGTACAGAACAGCCGATTTACCCTTATTGATGTGGAGATTTGCTTTGTATAATTTCATGTTGACAAATATACTCCATTCACAAAGTTAGCGTTTTGGTAAGTAATGATACGATTAGAGGAATTCCATAGATGTTTGAAAAAGTTCTAAAGCAAACGATCATGAACCGGGTTCTTTATGCCTTAGTGCCACTTATGCTCTTTTCCATTTACCTGTTTGGATGGCGCGTTTTTGCCGTGGTTCTGGTCGCGAACATTTTCGCCTATTTTACAGAATACTTGTTCATCTTCAAGAAAAAGGGTGGCAAGGTAAGCATGGCTGCCTTTGTAACTGCAACACTTGTGGCTATGACGCTTCCACCAAGCATTCCTTTGTGGATATCTGCCGTGGCAGCGATTGTTTCGATAGCCTTTGGCAAGATGGTTTTTGGTGGGTTCGGCACGAACATGTTTAATCCAGCAATATTAGGACGCACTTTTGTGTATATCTCATTTCCAAATCAGATGACAATTTCCTGGCTAAAGCCATTCTCTGGTTTCCCCGGTGGGTTTGCAGCCTGGGGTGGAGGTAAAGCTTTAGAAACCGGAGCCACCATCCTGAATCAATACCGTTTGGGTGTAACCGGAGTGCACAGTTTTCCTGATGCTTTTTTGGGTTTTGTGTCCGGTTCGTTGGGCGAAACATCGGCATTGTTGATTATCCTTGCAGCGCTGTATTTAATCATCACAAAAACCGCTAAATGGCAGGCTATGCTTGGTACTACTATAAGCATTTTAGTTTTTAACCTTATTTTTTATCCAGGGCAGAATCCTCTGTTTTTCCTGGTTAGCGGTGGCGCTATGTTTGGCATAGTGTTTATGACTACAGATCCTGTTTCGCAGCCCAAGGGCAAAATTGCACTCTGGGTTTACACCTTACTGATAGGCTTTCTAACCGTATTCATCAGGCGCTTTTCCTTGTTTGCCGAAGGTTTTATGTTCGCTTTGCTCTTAACCAATTCGTTCATGCCCTTAATCGAATACGGCTTGGATAAGCTTCCCCAACAGAAGGTAAAAGCATGAGTACCACACCTTTTAAAGATACTATGTTATATCCCATACTGTTCATGCTGGTAATCTGCATCGTGTTTGTGGGTATGTTAGCAGTGATGTATCGCTCCAGCGAAGGCAAGATAGAATCTCAAAAGCTGGATGCCTATCAAAAGATCGTTATCAGCCTGTTAGCTGATCCTCTGGCGGAAGCTCTTGAGGCAAAACCACTTATCTTGATAAACGATTACAAAGCTACCTATGAAAGTTATGTGAAAGAGATCAAGATTTCCGGTTTGGATAAACGTGTTTTTACGGCAGTCGTGGAGGATAGTGTTCTTGCTTATTGTGTGGATATTAGTGGCAAAGGCTTATGGGGAACCATGCGTGCTTTAATTGCTTTGTCGCCTGATCTGAAAAGTTTGAAAGGACTTGCTATTTACGATCAAATGGAAACTCCGTGCTTGGGTGCACGCATCGGTGAGCAGTGGTTTCTAGACCAGTTTTCTCAAATCCAAGTTATTAGTATGAACGGCAGCACCAACGGCTCGTCTCACGATTTTGAGCTGATCCCTGAAGGGCAGAAACCTGCCAATCAATATCAAATACAGCAGATTACTGGTGCTACAATTACTTCTGTGAGTGTGCTAAAAATGCTGAAAAACGAAATTGACCTGATTTACGTTGCTAAGCAAAAGCAGGTACAAATATGACCAAGAAACAGATATTCTTTGCCAGCGCAATCAGCGAGAATTCAGTTTGGCGCCAAATTTTAGGCATTTGCTCCGCATTGGCTGTAACGAACCTGATGATGAATTCTTTGATTATGGGCTTAGGGGTGATCTTTTCCCTGGCTTTATCAGGTTTCACTATCTCGCTTATCCGTGCCTGGACTCCACGCAGCGTAAGGATGATGGTGCAAACTCTGATTATTGCTTCTTATGTGATTATTGTGGATATCTTCCTTAAAGCCAATTTGCCCGAGATCAGTAAGCAGCTTGGCCCTTATGTGGGGCTCATTATCACCAATTGCATCCTGATGGGTAGGGCAGAGGCTTTCGCCTCGCAAAACAAGCCTCTTGATTCTTTTGTCGATGGCATTGGAGCAGGGGTTGGTTACTCTATGGTTCTGTTAATAATTGGTTTTATCCGCGAGCTATTTGGCTTTGGCAGCATATTTGGCATAAAAGCAATGGGTGCTTGGTGGACAAATTGGTCGATCATGGTTATGGCTCCAAGTGCATTTTTCATTTTGGCAATGTTTATCTGGATTATAAACGTTAAATATTACAAGGTAAAGGGATAACAGCATGGATATCAGCGCTTTCGTGCTCTTTTGGGCAGCCATTTTTACCAGTAATATCCTGCTTACCAATTTCTTAGGTATGTGTTCCTATTTATCGGTATCCAAAGATATTGAATCTTCGTTTGGGCTGGGGATATCGGTGATTTTTGTCTTAACCGTTACAGCGGGTTTGAACTGGCTGGTTTACAATTACATTCTTGTTCCTTTTGATATCATATATTTACAATACATCGTGTTTATTATCGTAATAGCCGCATTTGTGCAGTTTTTGGAACTTGTGATAGAGCGTTACGTGCCAGCTTTGTATTACACACTGGGTATTTTCTTGCCCCTGATCACCGTTAACTGTGCCATCTTTGGAGTTAGTCTCTTTTTGGTTATCCGTAGTTACAATTTTCTGCAATCCATCACTTTCGCTGCAGGCAGCGGAATAGGGTGGTTGCTTGCTATCATGATGCTGGCTGCCATTCGTCGCAGGCTTAAAGAGCGTCTCGTTCCGGCTGGTTTACAAGGTGTGGGCATCAGTTTAATTATTACCGGCATCATGGCTTTGGCTTTTGTCGGATTCTCTGGTATTGTGCAAATACAGTAGGAAGATGAAGTGTTTATTACTATATTGAAAGACGTTGCCCTGCTAAGTGCCATTGGGGTTACTTTAGCCATCATCATGGTGCTGGCTCAACGCTGGCTTAGTAACTATGGTGATTGCACAATAGACATTAATGGCAAGCGAGAAATCACTGTAGTAGGTGGCAACAGTTTACTCAGTTCGCTGGCGGATAAGCAAATCTTCCTTCCCTCAGCATGTGGAGGCAGAGGTACCTGTGCTGCTTGTAAATGTAAAGTTGAAAGCGGTGGCGGTCCCATATTGCCTACTGAGAAACCAGTGCTAAGTGCTGCTGAACTTGCTGCTGGAGATATCAGGCTGGCGTGTCAGGTTAAAGTAAAATCGGCAATCAAGATTGAGATACCTTCCAGTATCTTCAATATCCGCCGTTTCAATGCTGTAGTTAGCGAGATTATTGACTACACATACGATACCAAAGGCATATCATTTAAGCTCTCCGAGGGTGAGAAGATAGATTTTCAGGCAGGACAATACGTGCAATTGGATTCTCAGCCTTACAAGGGCGTTAAACAAAAAGTTTCCCGTGCGTATTCTATCTCTTCTAAACCTGAGATTAGCGATTCCTTACAACTAATTATCCGTTATGTCCCAGAAGGAATCTGTACCACCTGGGTGCACCAATGTTTAAAAGTGGGGGACAAGATTACCTTAACCGGCCCCTATGGTGATTTCCTGATAAAAGATACAGATGCAGATATGATATTTGTGGCAGGCGGATCTGGTAAAGCTCCCATCAAAGCGATGTTGGAACATCTTGCAGTAGCTGGCTGCACACGCAAAATGACCTATTTCTTCGGTGCCAAATCTACCAAGGATTTATATCTTACCGAAGAAATGCACTCCTTCGAAAACGTATTTCCCGATTTCAAATATGAACCAGTACTATCTCACCCAGACGCAACGGATAACTGGACGGGGAAAACGGGCTATATTATGCCCTATTTTAAAGATGCAATACGTGACCCCAAAAACACAGAGGCCTACCTATGCGGTAGTCCCGGAATGATAAGTGCCGTTTCCAAATCTTTAATGGAATACGGATTAGCCAAAGACAAAATATACTACGACAGTTTTGGATGAGGAACATGAAAGAAACATCAAAAGACATCAGAATCCGCAACCGTATGATGCCCGGTGCCATTACCCTAAATGGCTTTATCGGCAAAGACAAACGCAGCATTGCCGATATCATCGCTGCCGACGAAAATACCTTACAAACCCTGCAAAAAACTCCAGAAGAAATTGCTGATCGCATGCAATACTTTACAGATGCAAGTTTCAGCACTTTCGCTGGTAATATTACCCTTGATGATATATACGACGTGGAAACAGAAGTAACAAGAGGAAAATTGTCTTGTCCTTACGCTCATGGCGGTCAATTTCGTAAATCAGTTACAAAACTAACCAATACCTCGAACAATGTTACCGTTACATGGACAGCTCTTAATATCCATTTAATCAAGGATCATCACTTCTTCGAGGGCAAAGGCTCTACCTACAGAACAGAACCGGAAAACCTTGTTAAAGCCCTTTTTTAATAAAAACTAACAGATTTTCATTGCGTAACCCGAAACAAACGTTGACGCTGTAGATAAGCTTTAGTTTCTAAAGCATCTTATTACTTTTTGGCTGATTATCAGCCAGGGGCTTGTTTTCCCTTCAGTAACTCCCTTATCATCCAATGGATTTAGAGTTACTGAAGGGATTTCTTGTAGGATTCCAGCTACTATTTAGTCCTGCATAACTGGCTTGTAAAACCAAGATCAACTTACCTATTCCTCTTTTACCTTACGTATAATGTAGCAGGATTACAATGCTCTATTTCCGCACTCCATGTCCACAGGTTCATCTAACTAATGTGAGGGCAAGGTGAGCGCAAATAGAGCTGAAATAGAGACTTACAGTTAGGGACGAAACAAGATAGATTCAGCTATCGGAAGAATTTGCAGCATGAACTAAATGAAATTCAAGTTCAAGGGAGTAATAAGCAGAATGCCTCAGATATAGGGTATCAGATCCAGTATCGTGTCTCCGCCTATAAGTACCCATAAAATAGCAGCAATTGCAATAAAAGTACCGAAAGCAAAGGGTTTATCTTTCAAGCGGACAAAGATAATGAAATAGATGATACCCATAAAGGCAGCCATAATGAAGATAAAGGGAATGCCCTGAAGCCCAAAGAACGTTGCTATGCCGGTAAGCAGCCAAATGTCGCCCCCTCCCAGCCCTTCCATCCCGCGTGCTTTCTGATAGCCCCAAGCCAATAGTAAGAGAAAACAGAATACAAACAGAGCGGTTGCCGCAGCATTGATAATCCCGATATCATTACCCGGTAGAATGCTGATAAGCAGCCCAATAACAATAAGAGGTATGGACAGCACATGCGGAATGATATTATGAAAAGCATCGATGAAGAAGATGGGAATCAGGAAAGAAAAAAGTATAGCATACTTAAAGAACAAGATGCCTGAGTATTGATATTGCAAGTAAAGCCCAATAAACAGGATAGGCGTGATTACTTCAACCAATAGATGATGCCAATGTATGGAAGCTTCACAACTGGAACACTTTCCCCTAAGTATTAGATAGCTTATGATGGGCACATTCTGGTAGAAAGGGATGCGTTTATTACAGCCTGAGCAGTGCGAAGCAGGAAAAATTATCGATTGTTTTTGGGGAATTCGATGAATTAGCACATTGAAAAAGCTGCCCAAGGAAGCTCCCAGGGCAGCTATGATGATTATTATTATAGTAGTCAGTTTAAGCTCCCCTTACCAGTTGCTGCCATAATTGTAATTATTGCGGTAATTCCCTAAACTGTTGTGGAACATCTGAACCTGAATTAGGGTGGAATCATTTGGTTTGTAACTTAAGGAAAACTCGGGAATCACTGTATTGGCGTTATCGTTGTTTAGCTCAAATTTACTGGAGGTATTCATACTGCCAAAGTTCACGAAGTTCAGATCCAGATTCAGCTCCAGTTTGGGATTGAACTTATATTTTAGATGATTTGTATAGCGTGAAAGGTAGTATCCATCACCCACAGAGCTGGATCCAGCCTCAAAACCCATGGAATGAGACATACTGAGTTTATCCATGGAAAGCAGCGAGCCGGAGCTTTGGTGAAAAGGGTTGTAATATGGATGCGGAAGATCAATCTGCGCTGCAAGAGGTAGCAGGCACGCGATCATGACCAAGCTAAGCAGTAATTTTGGCATTTTAGGTCTCCTTGTTCAGGCTAAACGGTTTTGTTTTTCAATCTACTTAATAGTATAAGCAATTATCGTGCCGATGTCAAGCATATACTGATTTCATCAGGCTTGCCATGCGCTTTATCCCCACTTCTATTTGTTCAAGCGTAGAGTAGGTATAATTCAACCGCAAACAATTGAACTTTTCTTGTCCTTCGGGATAGAACTTACTTCCGGGAATAAAGGTTACTAAATGGTCTTTTGCCTGGAAGAACAGTTTATCGGCATTGATATCTTCAGGTAACCACAGCCATAGGAATATGCCGCCTTGGGGCTTTGTCCATTGTACATAAGCAGGCATTTCCAAGCTAAGGCAATCCAGCATCTTGTCCAGATAGGGTTTATAGAATTCGCAAATCCACTTGATGTGCGGATTCATATAGCCTCCGGCAAAATACTTAGCAGCCACACGTTCGGTAACGCAATCTGGGCATACATTCACCTTCTGCTGCCAGGATACCATTTTGTTAATCAGTTTATCATTGCCTTTAGCATAGGCAACCCGCATCCCTGGCCCCAGTATTTTGGAGAAAGAAATGATCTCGGTAACCAAGAAGTCATTGTGCATTTCTTCGTGCGCAATTCTGAATAAAGAGGGTACATCTTCACCGGTAAAACGTAAGCGGGAATAGGGGTTATCTTCCATCACCAGAATACCTTCGGTTTCGCAATACTTTAGTAGTTCGCGTCTGCGTTTCAGGCTCATCGAGATTCCGCAAGGATTCTGGAAATCTGGAATAGTGTATAAAAATTTGATTTTCTTGCCGTCTTGGCGCAGATGTTTCACCTTCTCTGCCATACGGTTCAAATCCAAACCTTCTGCGTCCATAGCAATTCCATGTACATCAGCTTTCAAAGCATCGAAAGCAACGAGTGAACCAAGAAAGCTTGGCGCTTCACAGAGGATTACATCGCCTTCATCAATTAAACTGCGGGTCATGTAATAGATGGCGTTTGTTGCCCCAACCGTCACGATCAGGTTATCCCGGCTAAGGTTTTGATACCCTTCCCATTTTAACAGCTCATCTTTTAGCTGGTTGTCGCCTTCGCTGGCTCCGTATTGCAACACATCAGGCCCTTCTTCTGCCACTACTTTTGCATACAGCTTGCTAAGCACATCTTTGGGAAAGGTTGCTGGAGAAGGAAATCCCCCTGCAAAAGAGATTAGTCCGGGCACATTTTTCGTAGCGGCTACGAGTTCGCGGATCAAGGATGATTTCATTACTTTCGTAGTTTCGGATAAATACTTGTTAATCATCTTAAGTCCTTTATTTCTTTTATTTATTACGTTTGGGGGTTTGGAAAGTTGGAAAGTTGGAAGGTTGGAAGGTTGCTTCGCTCAGTTGTTGGATATCCATTATAACTACCATAGTTGGTGAAAAATGGTATTCGTGCGAAATCATTAGTTCCTGTCCCTTACTGGTTGGTTTTCTTTCAGGCTATTTATCAGTCCGGACAGCATACTTCTGATTAGTTTGAGATTCTCGGAAAACTGATCAATATCAGGTATGTATTTCAATCTCACTGCTATTTCCAGCTGTGTTTCAAATTCCGATAATGAGCCATTGGCAATGTACAGGAACTGAATGAATTCTTTGTAATTGTTGCGGCTGGAGCTCTCAGCAATGTTCGATGGCACTGATACTGCGCACCGCCTAATCTGAGATGTCAGCCCGTATGCTTCATTTTTAGGAAATGATTCTGTGGCGCGATAGATATCTGTAACCAGATTCATGCTAACCTGCCAAAGCTTAAGATCACGAAAACTGCTCATTAATCAAACTCCTTTAATGAATCTCTATGTATTGTTTTGTCTTTAAGCTGCAAAGCCGGCACCATCACTTTCCAACCTTCCAACTTATGGATAGATACGATAAATCATTCTGGGAAAAGGTATTGTCTCTCGTATATGGTGGATTCCGCTCATCCAGGTTACCAAGCGCTCCAAGCCTATCCCGAAACCACTATGTGGCACAGAACCGTATTTGCGCAGATCCAGGAACCATTGGTAATCTTCGATGGGCATGTTTTCCGCTTGCATCCTGCCCAAAAGCGTGTCGTGATCATCTTCACGCTGGCTTCCGCCAATAATTTCCCCAAAGCCTTCGGGGGCAATTAAATCGTTGCCAAGCACGAGATTGGGGTTTTGCGGATCGCGTTTCATATAAAAAGCTTTAATCTCTTTGGGCCAGCGCTCTACGAATATAGGAGTAGGCGAACTTTCGGTAAGCATCACCTCATCCTGCGCACCCAGATCACTGCCATGGGTAATTTCGCTACCCAGGCTACGCAGGTATTCTATCGTATCATGATGTGTCATGCGTTTAAAAGGTGCATCGGCTGCTGCTAATACCACTTTGTCGCGTTCCAGGATGTCCAACTCAGTGCTGCATTTCTGTAGCACTGTGCGTATCACAAAGCGGATTAAATCTTCCTGAATCTGCATGTTTTCAGCGTGTTCCACATAAGCAGCTTCAGCATCCATCATCCAGAATTCGGTTAAGTGCTTACGGGTCTTGGATCTCTCTGCACGGAATACAGGCCCGAAATCGTACACACGCCCCAGGCTCATAATGCCTGTTTCCAGATACAACTGGCCGGATTGGGATAGATAGGCTTTGCCTTCGTCAAAATACTCCAGATCAAACAGCGTAGTGGTGCCTTCGCAGGCATTGGGAGTTAAAATAGGGGAATCAAAACGCACAAAGCTGTTCTGATTCAAAAAGTCACAGATGGCATAATATACAGTGTGCCTGATGCGCAGAACTGCCCACTGTTTAGATGATCGTATCCAGAGATGGCGGTTAGTAAGCAGGAAATCCGGACCGTGCTCTTTTTTGCTGATAGGGTAATCTTCCGCCAGTTGCACAATAGTAACTGATGTAACGTCAAGCTCATAGGTGTTTTCTTGTTTGGGATGCACTTTGGGGATACCGGTAATAATCACCGACGATTCCAGGGTAAGCTGTTTCGCTTTTTCAAACGTTTCTTCTCCCAAAGTGGGTTTAAAGGCGATAGCTTGTATATCACCAGTGCCATCCCTAAAGATGATAAAGATCAGCTTTCCGCTATGGCGGCTGTTACGCACCCAACCTTTCAGGCGAATTTCCTCACCGATATGAGCGGCAATGTCTTTTACAAATATATCCTGCATGATGTTCCTCTAATGCTTTAATGCTTTGTTTTTGGTCTGGATTTGGTTGATAATTTTTAAGGCAATATCCAAGGCTCTGGTTCCTGCTACACCATCAACAATTGGTTTCGTATCGTTCAAAATGCAATCCACAAAGGATTCCAGCTCCATCGTTAAAGCATCTTTGGGGCTGTCGCTTACATCGATAGCTTCCACATCCACCAGTTGCTCTGGCTTGATATCAGAAGAACCCATTAAAAGCTGGGGAAGTAGCTGCATAATATTGGGGGATTTCTTCATTATCCGCACTTGCTTCGCCTGAAAATCCATCGAGATATAGCTATCCCTTTGGAAGAAACGGATTTTGCGTTCCTGTTTCATGGACACGCGTGAAGACGTTACATTGGCAATAGCGCCGTTGGCAAATTCGATACGGGCGTTGGCAATATCGATGCTGGGAGTAAGAATCCCCACTCCGCTGGCACGGATTTCCGTTACCGGACTATGCACAAAATCTAAGATCAGATCGATATCGTGGATCATCAAATCCAACACTACGGGCACGTCTGTGCCACGAATATGAAAAGTGGAGAGCCGGTGCGATTCTATAAACATCGGCTCACCAATCTCTTGTTCAACTCTTAAGATAACCGGGTTAAAGCGTTCGATGTGGCCTACCTGAATCTTCAGGTTTTTACTTGCGGCAATATCCAGAAGCTCTTCTGCCTGTGCCATTTCACTGGTGATAGGTTTTTCCAGGAAGATATGTTTACCGGCAAGTAATGCAGGCTTGGCAAGCTCATAATGAGCTGTGGTAGTAGCTGCTATATCTACAGCGTCACAAGCATCCAGTAAGGCTTCATAGGTATCGAAGCAGGTAGTATTAAGTTGGGTAGCAATCTCTTGCGCACGTGCCAGATTACGGTCGAAAACGCCAACAAGTTCGGCTCCTGCTATATTCTGAAACTTACGGGCATGGAATTGCCCTAAGTGGCCAACGCCAGCCACAGCTATCTTAAGCATATTTTTTACAGCCTCTTAGCCAAAATGGCAAGCATGTCTGTAGTCATAGATTTTAGGTCATATTCTGGTTTCCAGCCCCATTCCTGCTGTGCGGCACTGTGATCCATAGAGTTCGGCCAGCTATTGGCAATGGCTTGCTTGATGGGGTTTACATCGTAAATTAGCTTAAATTCGGGAATAGACTTACGAATTTCGGCAGCGATCATTTCGGGATCAAAACTCATTGCCGATACGTTGAAACAATTGCGGTGTATCAGTTTGGCTGGATCCGCTTCCATCAGTTCCACACAGGAACGTAGCGCATCAG
>JAVEUB010000007.1:0-22019 GCA_034005785.1 Cloacimonas sp. (SeqCode)
AGATTATCGATGAACCAGGCATACCATAAGCCGTCGTTCGTAGCTGGATCTTCAGCATGGAAGGCAATCTTGATTTGCTGTCCGCCATACATTTCCAGGTCTAACACAACAGGTGAGCTATAGTAGTTCAATCCACCAAGCTGAGCTGAGGCATCGTAGAGAACTGTCCAGTTGCTACCGCCATCGGTGGATACTTTGATGTAGTAGTGGTCACCATTTTCAGAACCCAGGAAGATGTAGGCTTGAATGCTTAAATGTGCACTGGGAGGACAATTGAAGCTTGGAGTTACCAGCCATTCGTCCTGATGCGAATAATCCCACCATAAACCAGCCTGATAAGAGCCATCGGGTGGATTAATAGGTGTTCCACCAGAGCTGGCAGAGGCAAATCTACACCAGGTGGGGAATACACCAGGAATAACCTGTGCGCCGGTGTTGTTAATGGTTTGCGTCCAACCAGTAGGTGGGAAAGCGACAGATTCGAAACTTTCGGTTACATCCACAGCAGTGGGATCAGGAGCTTGCCAAGCCAGGTTAACCGCGGAATAAGTATCGTTTACTTCAGCCAGCACACCAAAGGGAGCATAGGCTACTTCACTTAAGGTGATATTTCCCATGCTGTAGCTGGTGGCGCCCACATTAATCGTGCCTGTGGTACTGGTGTATCCGGGGCTGATAATGGAGTAGTTGTAAGTTTCATTGGCATACACGTTGGCAACGGTGAAGGCACCTGTGGCATTAGTGTTTGCCGAGTAATTTTGATATCCAGTTAAGGTGATTGCTGCTCCGGAGATGCCATTACCGGTATCACTTGCCAGAATTGTGCCAGTGATATTCACAGTAGGCATGGGCAGCATGGTTACATTCACGGTTAAAGTTTGGTCTTCTAATAACGTAAATGCTTGATTATGCGTTATGTAGCCATACTTAGTGAAACTTAGATCGTAGGTGGCGGGCTGGATGTTTCTGATTTCATACTGTCCCTGTGCATTGGTTGTGGCGGTGTAAGTAGTATTAGGAATGGCTACAGTTACACCTTCCAGAGGCACATTTTCCACACCAAGCACGGTTCCGTTAATGTGACCAACTCCGCCGGGAATTACCAAGAGGGTGGTTTTGGGGAACTGACCAGATACCGTACCGGTTGTAGGTAGAGCATTAAGATCGTAAGTTACGGAATCCGAAGACAGCTTGCGGGAACGAGTGGTGTTCACAGCATCGGTTTGAGCCTGGAAATCATCGGAAGTGTTATAGAACGCAGTATCCATTGGGCGGTTGAAGAACAACACCAGGTTTTCCCCGTTTAAGTACAAGTAGTTTTGGTTGAAGGGTATCGTGATCAGGTTGTCTCCAGAAGGATAATCTATCGTGCCGTCGAATACCAAAGTCAGATTTGCGGGAGGAATCCAGCCATCGGTAAGGCTGGTTAGCGTGGTTGTTCCTATCCACACCTTGGTAGGCATCGTCGGCAGGTTGGTTACGAAGTTGTTATAGAACTGCAAACCGGTGATTTGCCCGATAAAATTCCCCATTTCAGCAGGATAGTATAAGCCTTCATAAATGCTGTTTTTGTAATAGAAATCAAGGGGAACTCGGGCGAATTGATCACCTGAACCAACCGTAATCGCCCACACGCCTATAGGTAGTACCAGGACGGTTAAATTGGGCGTTTGATCGTTAAGATCATTCTGATCTCCAGTAAGGATTACCTTGGCATGCAGAACAACAGCGCCTTCTGTTGCTGGTGTCCAGTTTAAAGGTACATTAATCGTTGCACCAGGTGCACAAGGCAGCCCAGCAGCTGTGGCTAATTCTGTTCCGGCTGCATTGTACAGTTTCACGGTGTAGGTGTTCTGTGCAGCCGTTCCCCAGTTTTTAACCACAACATTGTACTGTGCAGCCGTTCCCACAGTCGGGCTGGCATTGCCGCTTAAAGCCAAGGCTGCCAAATCGTTGGTAGGAACCACTTCGATCATCACATCATCGATATACAAGGTTCTGGCAGTTCCCCCCAAGCCATGTTTGAAGGTAATCAATTTACCAGCACCGGTGTAACCACTGAAGGCTACCACATATTGGGTCCAGGTGGTGGTAAGTGAAATCATTTCGGTTTCGGTGTAGGTTAAGGGGTCTGTGTTATTTACCATTACCCCAACAGAAAGCTGATAGTTTGCTCCAGAGCTGCGTGCCCAGAATTTTACCCAAGTGGTATTTGTGGGTATCGTAGTTCCCAGGGGTGGGGCAATCAACATAGCTGTAGTATTGGCATCTGTGGGGTTATACATAGCCGCACAATTTGGTGCGCTGTTGGGAGTGGTGGTAACAGTTTTTACGTAACCAGTGGTAACCGTAGCCTGGTAGATAAAGCTCCAGTCTGGTGGTAAATCTGGAATTGTAACTGCATCAAATGCCTGTGCATAAGGAAGTGTATTCAAGGTGGTATCGATGCAGGTTCCACTAAGCGCTACAGGATGAGCCAGGCGTGAGCCGTTATTACTGCTTACATTGATAGTATAGCTGCGTGCCATATTGTCCGTTATAGTTATCGTGGCAGTATGATTACCTACTGCGGTGGGCATGTATCTGGCTACGAATGTGGCTGTTTGACCAAAGGTCATATTTGCCGGTAAGGTAGGCAGATTTTGTAAGCTAAACATGGGGCTGCCACTAATTGAGATATTAGAAATAGTCAAAGTACCATTTCCTGCATTAGCGATGCTGAAGCTTTGGTTGTTTTCAGAGTTAATCAGCACGGTACCCCAGTTTTTAGAGCTGGGATTGATAGAGAAGATTGGGTTCGGGCCTCCTGCGGTTAAATGGAAGGTAGTTTTTGGGAAGCTACCAGCCAGAGTGCCTACGGCAGAAGGTGCGTTAGGATCATAAGTAACGGTATCTGAAACCAGTTTCCTGGATCTGGTAGTACCAATGGTTTGGGTGAGGAAATTATCGTTAGTGTTGTAGCTTACTGTATCCATGGGGCGGTTCGCATAAAGAACCAGATTTCCGCTAAGATACTGGAATTGGGTTTGCAGCGGGATAGTAACAGTGTTCTCTCCAGCGGGATAGCTAATATTGCCATCATAAACCAAGGTAAGCTGTGGGGGTAGAATCCAGCCACCGGAAAGATCGTTCAGATCGGTGGTTCCCAGCCATATTTTGGTTGGTTTATTGGGGAGATCAGTGATAAAGGTGTTATAGAAACTGATCGCCGTTACTGTGCCATACAAGCCCATTTCACTGGGGAAATATAAGCATTCGAACAGGCTGTTCTTGTAATAGAAATCTACCGGCTTGCCCTCGGTTTGGCTGCCATCTCCAATGGTGATGGCTACAACACCTGTGGGCATTACAGTAATGCTTAGCACGGGAGAGATATCGTTGGCAGGTACTGTATCGGCTGTTAACACAACTTTACCGGTTAAAGCCAGAGGTCCTGCCGTTGTGGGTGTCCAGCTAAGAGTAACATTCAGCTCTTCTGCAGGAGCAATTGCGGGGCCTGATACAGAAGCCAGTTCTGTGGTTCCGCTCATTAGTTTAACAGTGTAAGAACCAGCTGCCTTGGCAAGTGTTCCCGTGTTTTTTATCTCCACAGTATAGGTAGTTGGAGTTCCGGCTGTGGGGGTAGTGTTGCCTGTTAAGGATGTGGCTGCCAAGTCGTTACGCAAAATGCGAACCATATTGGAAAACGCCACTGGCCCCTGCATATTATTGGTGTAGATACCTTTTACTGCCCACCTGTAATTGCCATCGGGCATAGTGCTCCAGGCTGTATCGGTATAGGTGGTATCGGTTATTGTGATAGCAGTTAGCGGAGTCCAAGTAGTTTCATTTGCCTCGTTTCCTTGCAGTAAACGCCATACTTGATAGCCATTTAGAACACGGTTGTTTCTTGAACTATTGGCAGCAGCAACGTTAAGCTCTTGCCTGGGGTAGTTGCGGTTCATATTTTCTGCTAAAGCAGCAGCATCTGTTTCGGTTAGCCCACGCAGGAATTCTGGCACCACTGATTGAGGATAGCTACGCGCCATGGTTTGTGCTGTGCCTACATAAACATCATCAATATACCATCCTGCATAGCTTACCACTGTAGTGGCATATTGCTGGAACTGAATCGTAACTTCGCTAAGGTTGGCATAAGCGCTAAGATCAATGATGATTTCTTCCCATTCGATGGGGTTAGTATCCCAGGCGGGACCCCAAACGATAGTTCCATTTACGGCAATCTGGCCATAATCAAAGTTACCAAAGGAGTTGTTCCAGCTCCAGAACTTCATTTGGGGATTGCTGTTCCCGGAAAAATTGAAGGTTTTGGTTAAATAGTTGAATCCACCGGACATAGAATAAGGTGCATAGAGGATGGTTCCCCATAAGCCAGTTCCAGAATGAGCCAAGAGCGGAGGGAATTCGCTGGTGGGATAACCACCTACAACATAGTTTGTTACATCGTAAGTGTTTGCCCATTGCCAGTCACCCAAGGGGTTAGTCCAGTTGGATGTGGGTACCCAACCACCATCACTAACCTCAAAATCCTCAACTCCACCGCCACCGGTTGATCCCGGAGCGCTCCAAGTTAAAGAAACCTGGGTATGAGGATCGTTTTCGGTAGCCACAACATGCACTGGAGGCAGGGCAACCTCGTTCATTACCAAGGTTCCCATATTATAGCTACTGGCAGCAAGAGTAATACTACCGGTAAGATCAGCATATCCTACCTTCACAATAGTATAGTTATAGGTATTGCCGGAAAGTACTCCGGTAATAGTGAAGTGGCCTGTGGCATCAGCCGTTCCATCATAATCCAGCGGGCCATCAAGGTGCACAGTAGCAGCAGCCAAGCCCACAGTAGGGGCATCACTGCCAACCACAAAACCGTTTACAGACACAGTGTTGGAGGGCACGAGGTTAAAATTTAGCACCGTGTTCTGATCTTCCGCAATTGTTGCCGGCAGGGTTTGGGTGTTATAGCCAAGTTTGGTGGCGGTTATAGAATAGTTACCCACTACCAGGAAGGGAAAGCTATATTGGCCGGTGATGGAAGTAATCTGCGTTTGTGTATTGCCGGCAATTTGGATTAACACACCCTCCACAGGATTTCCGCCGGAAGTGATTGTGCCACTAAGCGAACCCATATTGTCCACTACAAAAGTGAAGGTGGTTTTCGCAAACAAGCCGGAAAGGGTACCGACTGCAGATGGAGCAGCGGGATCGTAGGTTACGGTGTCCGACACCAGTTTCCTGCCCCGGTTCGTCCCAATTGTTTGAGTTTTGAAGTTATCATTGGTATTGAAATATACCGTATCAATGGGGCGGTTAGCATAAAGCACCAAATTACCGCCTGTGTAGATAAACGGAGTTTGCAGCGGAATAACAATGTCATTTTCCCCGCTGGGCAGGTTGATGGTGCCATCATATACCAAAGTAAGCTGATCTGGCAAAATCCAGCCACCACTTAAATCTGGCAAGTCGGTGCTTCCCAGCCAGAATTTAACCGGCTTGTTTTCCAGATTGCTTACAAAGTTGTTATAGAAGGTTAGGGCTGTTATGGCGCCAAAAACTCCTATTTCGTTGGGGTAATACAAGGCCTGATGCAGGCTGTTCTTGTAGTAAAAATCAAGCGGAACTCCTTCCACACCGCTGCCATCACCAACAGTAACCACTACAGCACCAGCAGGTTGCACGGAAATATTTACTACAGGAGTTTCGTCGTTGGTGGCATTTACATCTCCGGTAAGCACCACTTTGCCATATAGGCTTATGGGCCCTTCCACAGTAGGAGTCCAGCTTATTACTGCAGAAGCAGTGCCTGCGGGAGCAATGGTTGGGCCTGGCACGCTGGCAAGCTCTGTGGTGCCACTCATCAGCTTAACAGTGTAAGCGTTCTGGTTAGCTGTTCCCCAGTTATACAAACTCACCGTATAGTTGGAAAGTGTGTCAACAGAGGGAGTAGCGTTGCCGGTAAGGCTTGTTGCCTCAAGATCATTTGCTGCGATGGGATCAAAGGACACCCCATCGATGTAGATTGTTTGCGAGCTTGCAGCACAAGCATGCTTTATAGCTATATAGCGTCCGGCACCGGTATAACCTGCCAAACTTACTATGTATTCATTCCAGTTAGCAATGGTGTTTACATCCTGAATGCTTTCAAATGTGGCAGGATCGGCAGGATTAGTCATCACGCCTACAAGCACGTGGTAAGCAGCAGAGCCTTTGCCCCAGAATTTTACCCTGATAGCATTCATACTGATACCTGGGGCGATAGGAGGCCCAACCAGTAGTACATTGGCAGCGGTATCAGCTCCATTGTAAATGCCGACACAATTGGGAGCGGTATTCGGGGAAGTAATAACCGTTTTTACATAAGAAGTAGTAACTGTGGATTGCACTATGGAAGTCCAATCAAATGGCAAATCCGGCACAGTTACCAAATCCCAGCTTTGATTGTACGGCAGCGTACTTACAGTTGGATCGCCGTGCGTGGTAAAGCTCCACACGGGGCAGTTTGTAGCACTACCAAATGAGTTATAGGGAATTACCTGCCAATAAAAGGTGGTATTCAAGGTTAAATCCGGGTTGGGATCGTATGAAGTTAAGGCTCCCAGATCCAGGTTATCAACCAGATTAGTAGGTGGGTTGTTGGTGCCAAGGTTTAATCTGTAACCAGTGGGTAAATTACCCCCGCTAACCCAATTTAAAGTTGCGCTTGGGTTTACCAGGATTGCTGCATTGGCAGGGGACACCAAGTTTGCCGGATTAGGCGCTTGGTTTGCAACGGGATAGTTAAAGTTAAAAGTTAAGCCATTTGCTGGGAAGATGACGTCGCTAAGAGTCACATACTCTGTGTTTAAGGAGGCAGCAGTGGTTTCTGTCCAGCTTCCGGTTCCCTGGCGGGAATTGAAGTCAGTTGCCAAAGGTCCGCGTAAACCTACTTGCATATTGCCGACGGTGGCATTGCTTAGCATTTGGCCGTAAACAATCTTTACGTTATTGGTGGTTTCATGCAGTTGAATTTGGAAATTGAGGTTATCACCGGTACCGGCGGTGCCATATTTCTTGTAATTTGCCCATTGGACTACACAAATCCGGTTAGGAGCTGTGCCAATGGTTTCCAGCCTCAAAGTAGCACCTACCTGGGCTTGAAGATCGCGTGCTAAACCGGCAATGCGATTGTAAAGCACATCAGGGGTTATCGCTACCACACTTTGAATGGGTGTGTAACCAGAAGTGGAAGAGTTATTAACAGAAGGTGTTAGGGTAGATTGCCCCAAGGAAAGCCAACCGTTATTGTTGATGGCAAGCTTATCAAAAGCTGCACCGTTAAAAGTAAAACTAAAGCCGATATCGAGTCCGGGACCAGTTGTTGTGGATGCTCCAACTGGGGCTGCGGGATCCAAAAACCTTTGATCATCACTGGTTTCGGTACCGAGCAGTAATCCACCTGTTATAGGTGTGTACGTGTCCTGTGTGGCGCTAAAAGCATATTCCATGGTTTGGGTAAACCCCGGCAATGCCCATAACGCGAACAAGGCGATGATTAGCATTGCTATTAAGCTTCGTTTCATGGCAATCTCCTTTCTTTATATATGCAAGTTTTTTCATTATTGTGGAGGTAACACTTAAGCGGGTTATCCCCATTTTCTGAATATCTATCATCAAAAAAGGTTACTATCTCATGCAAAACAAAAGTAGAACTCAACGTGAATTTAACACTAAAGACAAGATGCAAACAAGCCCATAATTTGTAAAGTAAAAAATAGGGGAATGCCAGAAAAATAGGATGTTTGACGATTAATTTAAAAACTTACCGTCATTCCCACCAGCTCTGTATTAAAGTTCTAAAATCAGGATTTTGTTGCCTTCCAGGCGCGGGAAATGCTATCGAGATCAAAACCCTTGCGAAACAGCGAGGCGAGTACTTTCTCTTTCTGCTTGTATTCGTCTAACTCGCTGTAGCGCAGGCGCAATTTTAGCACTTGTTCCTTTAATCCTTCAAGGCTATCTTCGGGATTGTACAGCTCTTGCAGCACTTCTTCCCACAAACTTGCAGGAAGGCGCGATTCCCTTAGCTTACCTATAATGTATGTACGGCTTTTCTGCCTATCTATCAGCGAGCCGATCAGAATCCGCACATAGCGGGCATCATCGAGGTATTTATTCTCTGCAAAATCCTGAAGCAGGGGATTGATGATAGCAGGATGGTAACTTTTGCGTTTCAGATATTCTTTGCATTGCCACGAGCTATGTTCGCTGTCTGCCAGATAGCGCAGCAGTTGTTCTCGAGCACGGTTTTGGAGCATTGTGATCAGCTCTTCTGTAGCGGCACTTTCTATTTCTCCCTCGAAGGGAATGGGGAATAAAGGGAGGAGGGCTTTGTCCGTCAAAGCCCCCCAACATTGGTTATCAATGATTATTTCTGAGCTTTTATCCTGCTCAAACTTCTTCTGTATCTTCAGGTTCATTTTCTACCGGTGAGCTGGTAAATTCATCGGGGCTGATCTTATCGCGCAATTTGGCTTCGATTTCTTCTAATAAGCCGGGATTTTCTGTTAAGTAGATTTTGGTTTTATCAGCACCTTGGCCAAGTTTGGCATCATCGTAGGAATACCAAGAACCGCTTTTCTTAATAATCTCGTGCAGCGTAGCCATATCCAGGATAATATCCAGTTTAGAGATGCCTTCGCCAAAGATGATGGGGAATTCTACAGTCTTAAACGGGGGGGCGAACTTGTTTTTCACCACTTTCACTTTCGTGCGGGCGCCAATCACTTGAGTTTCAGCTCCACCTTCTTTAATCTGGCCACTATGGCGCACTTCTAAACGGACCGAGGAATAGAACTTCAATGCAACTCCGCCGGTGGTGGTTTCAGGATTCATATAGGGAGAACCGCCAATTTTCATGCGGGTTTGGTTGATGAAGATCACAGCTGTGTTGCTTTTGGAAACAATAGCGGTTAGTTTGCGCAGAGCCTGGCTCATCAGGCGTGCCTGTAAACCCACATGGCTGTCTCCCATATTACCCTCAATTTCTTGTTTGGGCACCAGGGCAGCCACAGAATCGATGATAATAAGATCAACCGCAGAGCTGCGAACCAAAGTTTCAGTAATCTCCAAAGCCTGTTCTCCACCATCCGGCTGAGAAAGCAGCAGGTTATCCGTCATCACACCTAAACGCTTTGCATAAGATGTGTCCAAAGCATGTTCCGCATCTATGAAAGCTACCGTTCCGCCCAATTTCTGGCATTCAGCCGCGATGTGCAAAGTAAGCGTGGTTTTACCAGATGCTTCCGAGCCATATACTTCGGTGATTCTGCCTTTGGGAATGCCCCCAATGCCCAATGCGATATCCAGATTAAACGCCCCTGTGGGGATTACATCCACCACTTTCAGGGGTCTGTCCCCCAAGCGCATCAGGGTTCCGATACCATATTTCTTTTCCAGTTGCGAGATAGCCGTTTTTAAGGCGGCATCCTTGTTTTTATCCAGCATTATTCCTCCGGTTATTTTAAGTTATAATCTTCTAAAATTGAGTAACTTGGCCCCTGCGGCTGAAGCACGCTACGGAAAAGGCAGATTCGCGAGTAAGCCATGCTATGTTTATCGAATTCCTGCTGTATTAGCTCTTTTTCCAGCTCGGGACTCATCCTTGATTTCATTCTTGCCAAAGTTATATGCAACCGTAATGGCTTGCGATCCGGGCTTATTCCCAAGCGGATAATATCGTGCATTAAACGCCGGTGCAGCTTTAAGATATCGTCATTTTCAGATTTCAGTTTCAGCCACAAGATCCGCGGGTCTATCGCTGGAAACAGTTCCAGCCCTTCTGCAGCGAAAACAAGCGGCGGAAATCCCTGTAAGTTTTTGGTAAGCAGCTCATCCAGCTCTGTCACTTGTTCCTGCTGCACATCGCCAATAAATATCAGCGTTAAATGCAAGTTATCGGCAGCAACCCAATTTACTCCGGTAGGGCTACTACTGCCATAGCAGGTAATGATCTCCTGCAGCCGTAGTTTGAGGGCTGGAGGTAGCTCCAGAGCGATAAATGTCCTAATCCGCATCAGCGCTTATACCCAATATCCTGCAAGAATTTCTTCCTGTGTGTGATGTCTGTATCCAGCTCGATTTCTTTGGGGGAGGAGCCATCAATAACGCCTAATATGCCACGGCCTTGCTCTGTTTTAGCCAGAATCACCTGCACGGGATTGGATGTGGCGCAGAAGATGTTTACCACTTCACGGCAAGCTTTGATGCCTGGTAATACATTGATAGGGAACGCATTGCGCATGATAATGATGAAGCTGTGCCCTGCTCCCAAATGCAGCATATTCTCCACAGCCAGTTCGATAAGCTCGCTATCGGTGCCATCTTTACGCACCAGGCATGGCCCCGAAGCCTCGCAAAAAGCAAGGCCAAATTCTACCCCAGGGACGCTGTTTACCATCACTTCGTAGAGATCCTCCACGCTTTTAATAAAATGGCTCTGTCCCAAGATAATGTTGCATTCGGATGGAAAACTTAGTGATTCAACGATAAGTTCCATTACTGCAAAACCTCGCTCTTTAGATAATTAATACTCTGGCAAGGAAAAAAATACGTTTAGGGATGTCAAGCAAAAGTTTCAAGTGGGCATCTTGTCCAATCCCGAGACTGTTCAATTATCGTCACCAAGTTACGCTGCTTTCTTTACAGCAGTGGAGAATAAGTAAAAACCCTCACTGAAAACTTCAAGTTTATTCACCAAAACTTCAAATGTCCAAGTCCGGTGCATGTAGGGCAGAAGCCTAAAGGGTTGTTGTAGTGCTATTTTAGTAATAATATTTTACGCACCAGGTGAGTTTTTCCAGAAGTCAGTTTGATAATGTATATGCCGGAAGATACTTTGCGCCCGTTTCCGTCTTTGCCCTCCCAACCGTAGCTATGCTTACCGCTATTGAGGAACCCTGAAGACACATCCCTGATTTTCTGACCCCTGACATTGTAAATAGATATCGCCAGATCAGTTGGTGCTTTCAACCCAAAAGAAATATTGGTAGCATCAACAAACGGATTGGGGGAGCAAATCAGGTCTCCAATGAGGTTTGTGGAGGGGAGCACTGGATCATAATTTGAAACCGGGTCGCAGTGGTAAATCAACAGGCTGGTGTAATTTGCGACATATAACATATCCCCATCTGCCTTCAGATCCCTTGAAGAATTAAAAACTGCCAGTGAATCAACAAGCACAGGAATGCCTGGATCAGAAACATCATAAGTGTTGATATTATCTTGATATGCTACACTGCATATTCCATTTCGCACCGCAATTTTTCCAGAGACAAAATGTGAGGGGGTGAAAGACAGCAAAGATGCGTTAGCAGGATCACTGACCGAGACGATTCTTAACCCGTATTTTTCGACGATATAGAGGTTGCTTCCATACTTCTCCATAGATCTCGCATAAGCAAGTCCACCAAACATGCTTATCTGTTGAGGGCAAGCTAGATCGCTGATATTCACGATCTCGAGGCTGGAACCCGTGAGGACATACAAAAAGTTGCCATCCAGTATAATATCTTGCCAACTACCCACTCCGGTGAAAACGTAAGCACTCAGCAATTGAGGATCGTAGATATTGCTAATGTCCCAAAACTGGATTTGAGAACCATGCCAACAAGCTAATAGGGTATTTTCAATGTCTAGGGCCGATGACTCAGCATGCAGAATTCCTGCGGGTTGAGGATTCAAAGGATCGCTGAGATCATACAACCTGACACGCCAATCGTAAGCTTCACCACCCAAGGGTTTTTGAGTTTGGATGGCAGCCCGCCCGTTGTCAATAACCAATTTGCTCGGGTAATAATCTCCGAAAGTAATATTTCCCACTATTTCAGGTGCCTCAGGTGCTGAAACATCAATAATATCCACCCCTCTCAGCATAGGTGAAAGCACATAGAGAAAATCGCCGATCTTGTCTAATGCCCCCATGTTCCAACTGGCTATGTATGATCCAAGAAACTGGGGATTGCCTGGTTCCTGCACATCCAGGATCCTCAGTCCGCCGAAGGGATAGCATGCGGCATCGCTCACATAGAGCTTGTTCCCAACCCAGGTTGAGTTTAGGGAATTAGGATCGGCAACAGTATCAACAATCTGTGGCAGTGCTGGATTGCTGATATCAACACGGTAATGAGCGTTGTAGGTGGTCACAAACGCTTCATTGTCTTGCAAGGTAAGGTTTTTTATGTGAGGCATGCTCAGGCTACCAATTTGGCTTGGGGAAAAAGGTTGATCTACATTGAAGATTGTTAAAACATCTCCGCTACATACATAAGCAAGATTTCCAACAACCTCAATATCCGTGTACGATAAACCCAGTCCCGTCGGATATAGACAGGATCCCAGATAATGCGCGATGCCCGGTACAGACATATCCAGAACTGCAAAGCCGTATTCTTCACAAGCAACGTATGCAATACTGCCACTTACTCTTATCTTGAATAACTGTGTGAAGTTCCAGGGACTTCCGTTCCAATCTGATTCCGCGATCGCTACCAGCCATGGATTGGTAGGATCAGCAATGTTAATTGTGTGTATCTGATAATCGGAACAAACATAGAGATGATCTCCATCTATATCGAAGTCCTTAGTGCCAATATAGGAATAAATAGTGCCCAACATTTGCGGCTGTGCGGGGTTACTGATGTTAAAACAAATGATAGAATCGCCAGATTGAACGTAGAGGCGATTATCATGCAAGATCATTCTGGAAACATAGTATCCCAGCCAATAATATCCTACTTCCTCTATTGATTGCGGATTTGTGATATCAACTACCCGAACCCCAGAACCGCTGGTTCCTATATATGCGTAATCACCATCCAACACAATGTCCAGCACAGTCTTCCACTGCACCATCGAGCGAGATACCAGGCTCAGGTTACGCATTCCCTGAGCCGCGATTACTTGGCTGGTTAATAAAAACAAACAAAGTAAAACCAGTGTGCGAGCTCTTCCAATGGCAAAACGTAGCATAACTTTGGTGCTTTTGCTACAAAAAACGCAGGATCGATTTACCTTGTGATCTGCTAAAAGAGACTCAAGCATCATTCACCTCCTTGATAAAACACATGCTGTAAATCGAAAAAAGATTATGTATGGAATGTGTCAAGCTAAAAAGTCGAAATTTTGGCATTCCCCGCGGAAGCAGGAAGGACAGAAAATGGGAATACGCAAAAAAATATTTGATTGACAGCAGGACAGAAATCACTTGCATGGAAATAGCTACTAAAAACATGGTTTATTAACCCACTATAACAGCTAAGGATGTGTATTGTGAAAGCTATTATCTGCTATCTACTCTTGTTTGGCTCAGTTCTTTTCTGCGTTTCCTGCGACAAGGCAACAGAGCCAGATATACCTTTGGTGCTTAGTGTTACTCCGGATAGTGGTAGCTATCCTGCCTCTAAACAAATTGCTGTTTCTTGCAATGCCTCCGGAGCAGATATCCGCTACACTACAAATGGTATGGAACCAGATCAAACTTCGCAACTCTATACCTCAACCATTCTTGCTGGTGATATTGTTGTAACGCAGTTCAATTTTGTCACCTTCAAAGCTAAAGCCTTCAAAGCGGGTTACTCACCCAGTTTAACCGTAACCCGAGAGTATTCCATTGATTATGAGAACATTGTTGCTGCACCGGTAATTTCACCTGGAAATGGTAATTATGAACAGGGAACTTCGATTACTCTATCCTGTGCCACAGCGGGAGCTCAGATTCGCTACACCATTAACAGCTCCGAGCCTAATCTTCTGTCTTCCTTGTATCAACAGCCCATCACCATCAACAACAGCGGATTGATTATCGTGCAGGCACGGTCTTTCAAGCAAAATTGCATTCCCAGCCCTACGGTTACTAATTTTTACTTTTTCGCTCATCCTGTTCAAGAAATGAGCTACGTGGAGGGTGGAAATGTATCAACAGGTAATTCAGAAGTAAGCCTCAGCAGCTTTTACATGGATAAATGCGAAGTATCTCAAACTGATTATTATGATGTGATGGGATCAATTCCCGATGTTACTTTGCCCTGCAAGGGAAACTATCCTGTTTACTATGTCTCTTGGTTCGACGCCATTGCCTACTGCAACAAACGCAGCTTACTGGAAAACAAGGCGGCTCCCTATGCTTACAACAATATGGGTGGAGACCCAGAATTCTGGCCAACTGGCTGGAACCTGAACGATGCCAACCACAGCAATATTTCCTGTAACTGGAATGCAGATGGCTACCGCCTGCCTACAGAAATGGAATGGATGTTTGCAGCCAGGGGAGGAACCCTGGGGCATAACTATCAGTATTGCGGCAGCGACAGCATCTATGCCGTGGCTTGGTATGCAGGTAATTCCGGCTATACAGTGCATCAGGTAGCCACCAAAGAACCCAATGAACTGGGTATAAATGATCTAAGCGGCAATCTCAGCGAATGGTGCTGGGATATTTTTGCTAACTACCCCAGCGGGTTACAAAGCAATCCCCATGGCGCTTCCAGCGGTTCACAACGGGTTTTTAGGGGTGGAGCTTGGAACAGCCCTGCCGCGATGTGCCAAGTGGACGCCAGAAACTCTGCTTTGCCATCCCTAAATACTGCGGCAAGCATTGGTTTTCGCTGTGTGCGTCCAGCAAGATAGCAGATACAACCGCAGTAACATAGCATACTGCTGCTGTTGTGTTAGCGGGATGCCGATCCCGCTTATTACCATGACAGGAAAAAGGGGGGATGCTGCTGATGGTATTGGGCGACAGCTTATTAAGTACCGTAAAGCCTAAATTGCCACCAGCTTTGTTAATGCACGAATGATTCTGAATGATAAAAACCGCGCTTCCAATGAAAGCTTGATCTTAGCCCAGCAGAATCGCTTGCTCAATACGTACTAATTCTTTTGGTATAGAGCGTGATTTAACCTGATAATCGCCAATTTCTTTTGCCAGATCTATATCCATGGTTCTACCATTAGCATAATTTGAGCCAGGTAAGAACCCCCTTATATGTCTGAACACTTCCTTACCGGGAAAGAAGATCAATTGTTTGTTCTGTGTATAATGCTTTTCTATATCAACCAATATGCCGGAAACATAAACTTCAATACCTGTAGAATTGATGTTTTTAAGCCGATTTGTAACATCAACATAATAGCCACAACTATTAATGTAAGCGATTATGGCTTGGGCATCAGTAATGTTTACCTGAGGTGGATGAGGTGGAAAACCCTCTTTAACAAGTAAATCAAGCTTATGCAACAAATAACAGCAGGCAAACCAGAATTTTCGTTCGTTAACGAATAAACCAATAATGTCAGTGATACGTGACTCTGATAGATTTTGCTTGGCATTAAAACTTGATTTATGCATGGCTTTTACATCAAGGCAGTAATTCTCGATTTCATGCCTTTTCAACGTAAATACATGCCCGTTATTATCACTATCAGCCCATCTATAATCACGATCTACGATTCCATAACATGTTTCGTTATTAGCACAGTGATAAGCAACTAAATTTCTAACGGCATTGATGTTTCCTGCGCATACTATGCTTAGTTTTGAGAGACTGACAGCCCAAATAGTATTCAAATACTCCCTTGTCAATTCGTCTTCTACAAAAACAGTAATCTGACTCGATATATTTATATTATTCATTTGCAGCACTCACAGTTCCGTTTTTGTAATCTTCATCGCTCTTGATCACAAGCCGCTCATAGCTTTTTACCGATTCAATAATATCAAGGGAATGTGTAGCGCAAATAATCTGAGTTTTAGGGAGCAGTTCTCTCAAGGCGTTTAAGATTACCCTGTGCCATGATACATGAAGGTGAAGCTCTGGTTCATCTATAAGCAGAATGCCACCAGTTAAGTCCTTGCGAATTATTGTACTCAAGAAAGAAAACAATTCTATCTCTCCAGAGCTTAGTTCGTCCAATGATATGTAATTATTGCCACTATTAGGGTACTTAAGATAGACATCAAATCCATCTGAGATATCGGCACTGACACGATTTATTTTTATCTCAATATCTGAACCCAGGTAAAAATGAGCTAAGGCTTTCTTAATCTGGCTAATAGCACTCTTATGGGATGTATTCTTGTATTTTACATCGTTTGGTAAATTATCTGCAACAAACGAATCAATCAAAAACTGTTTCAAATTCCATAAACGATTAGCCTCCACATCTTGTGGGCGATTACCCTTTTTCCCCAGAGTAACAGACAATGCTCCCTTTAGAATTGGTTCTCTCCAAGATGAGAAGTATTCAACTCGATCTGTGTATTCGGTATTAATTCTAAGGGGCTCGTTTGGTTTAGGGGTTGAATAATGTATATTATACTCGTTTCTTTCATCAAGCAGCTTGATCATAATCGAGAAAGGCTTGCCATGCCGTTCGTTACGTTTACTGAATACCTTGTCGTCCTTGGTTTTCTTTTGGGTAAGAGTTGTTACAATGCCTTCCAGAATACTTGTTTTTCCACAACCATTTGGGCCAGTTAAAACAACAATGTCAAGGGGCTCATCTGTCATTGGGTTAACAAACTTCTTATCAAACTTATCAATCCCTCTGAAGTTTTCAATCTTTATGCTGTATATTTTCATAATTAGCTCCTAATAAACACATATATCACCTATAAGCATAGAATTATGTATTCCAATTATATGTCAAGAACAAATCACGCAAATGTGCTTTTTTTCTTGATGAGAGCTGCGCAGAGGAGTTCCTGCATCCTCAGCAGGAAAGGCCTGCCGACGTCCCGGTCGGCAGTGGTTTGGCTGTTAGGTAGAAGGCATATTTTGCATAACCAGGCGTATTGTGACTGTCGGCGAGACGCCAACAGACCTTGCCAGCGAAGACGCAGGCATTCCACATCATACTGGCAATACGCTACTATTACGCCATCAATAGGCGTGAGACCCGTAATGATGGCGTAATGAAGGCAGGGAACAGCTAAGGGTAATAAGTGGAATTAAGGGCTCATGTTCAATTAGAGTAGGTGGTAAATTCAGCACACTGCAAGCCAACGCTGTGGACAACACAATTTTTACATGCTGCTGAGGTTTTGTTTTACTCTTCCCTGCTTGCATTCCCTTAGCATTGGCTTTGAATTGTCCATCTCATCCACAATGCAAAGCCAATGCTAGGACAATGCAAGCAGGGAACAGAGGGGAATAAAAAGTGGAATTAGGAGCTTGCCTTTTTATATCCTGTGGAAATTAAAGAGATAAGGTTGATCAGCATTTCCGGCAGTGCCAATCCGCCTTTCGAGGCGATATACATGGGATGCCAGGCAGGCTTAAACTTTTCCTTATATTTTCTCAGTCCCTGCAGGCGGTAGATAGGATTGCCAAACCATAAGGTAAATGTGCAGAACGCTAACACCTTGGTAATCTCGAATGCACCCAATTCCCAAGCTGAATAGAGCCTATAGCGAATGGCACCTGTGATAAGAGGAAAGCCCATGTTGTTACTGAAGGAATAGCTGATAATTGAGGATATGGCAATGCTGGAATACTTGATCTTGGCACCTACATATTTCAGAGCCATATAGTCGTAGGAATGTCATGATCAAGCATCCTTAAATAGGACATGGGAGTGTTTTGGCATAATTTGCTAAACAAACAGGGTGCAGAGCATTACCTGCACCCTGTTCAGATATAACCTCAAGCGCTTATGAAAGCTGTTTGATTACTGCTTTTCCGGGGAAATAAGCAGCATCGCCGAGCTCTTCTTCGATGCGTAGCAGTTGGTTGTATTTATCCACGCGTTCGCTGCGGCTTACAGAGCCGGTTTTGATCTGGCCGGTATTCATGGCTACAGCAAGATCGGCAATAAAGGTATCGCCAGTTTCGCCACTGCGGTGAGAAACAACACACGTCCAGCCTGCTTTATGAGCGGTGTTGATGGCTTCCAGGGTTTCGGTTACGCTGCCAATTTGGTTCAGCTTAATCAGCACAGAATTAGCTGCTTTTTCAGCGATACCGCGTTTGATGAGTTCGGGATTGGTTACCAGTAAATCATCACCCACGATCTGGATTTTGTCGCCAAGTTTGGCGGTTAGCTTTTTCCAGCCGTCCCAGTCATTTTCGGCAAGGCCGTCTTCAATGGAGCAGATGGGGTATTTCTTCACGATGGTTTCGTAGTATTTAATCAGGGCATCGGTAGTAATTTTCTTGCCTTCGAACACGTATTTGCCCTTTTCAAAGAAACTGGAGGCAGCTGAATCGATGGCGATGTAGATTTCTTTTCCGGCTTTGTAACCGGCAGCTTTTATGGCTTCCACAATTACGACCAAGGCTTCTTCGTTGGATTCCAAGTTTGGCGCAAAACCACCTTCATCACCCACGGAAGTAGCCAAGCCACGCTTTTTGAGGATAGCCTTAAGGGCATGGAACACTTCAGCGTTCATCTGCAAAGCCTGACGGAAGGTTTTGGCACCCAAAGGCATAATCATAAACTCTTGAATATCCACATTGTTATCCGCATGTGCTCCACCGTTTAAGATATTGCTCATAGGTACAGGCAGAGTGAAGGCATTTACGCCACCGAGATAGCGGTACAAAGGCAAATCCAGTTCTATAGCCGAAGCTCTGGCCACAGCCATGGACACTGCCAAAATGGCATTGGCACCCAGCTTGGCTTTGTTATGCGTGCCATCCAGTTTTATCATGGCTTTGTCGATATTAGCCTGCTGCAGGGATTCCATCCCTAACACATCACCACTGATAAGTTCGTCAATATTGGCAACGGCTTTTAGCACTCCCTTGCCACCATAACGCTTTTTATCGCCATCGCGCAGTTCAATTGCTTCCCGTTCGCCGGTAGAAGCACCGCTGGGAACTCCCGCTTTAGCCATAACGCCACTATCCAGATGTACATCTGCTTCCACGGTGGGGTTGCCACGTGAATCCAGAATTTCGCGACCTTTGATATACAGTATTTCGGACATTTTGTCCTCCTATTTGGCTTTATTTATTCTAAGAAGATAAGATAAGCGAATAATCTCTGATGGCAATTCCAGAGTTAAAGCTTAGATAAGCCTTTTAGCGAATTTGACTTAAAAAATTTGCGTGATAGTCTGTTGAAGATAATGTCACTAACTTTAGCGGCAAATTTTTTTTAGTTAAAACGCGGGCTATGAAGTAACGTAAGCTTCGGTAAACTTTTGTTTTAACTCATAGATTTGCCAAAAGCAATTATATAGGCTGAGGGTATGCTGTTTGGTAAAAAATTGGTTCTGAATGCGGCAAAACAATAAGTCAAAACAAACGATTTGTTGTGCACAAACAGCGTAGCGAATCTGACTTATAAACTGGAGCTATAGCAGCGTTATCCCCATGCATTCCAGCAGGGAAACGGCATCCGGCAAGCTGAAAATGGCACCTTTCACATTATTATTCAGGGGGTTGATAGCATAGCCATGCGCACCGGTGAACTTGGCTTTGCTAAGGTTAGTATTGTTAAAGGTTACGCTGATGAAAGTGGTTTCCGTGAAATTGCTTTCTGTAAGGTTACAGCCGATAAAATCCGATTCGATAATTTCGCACTGCTTAAAACAGGTTTTTTTTAGCTCCATAAAGTTAAAATTGCAGCTTCGCAACAGGCATTGTGAGAAGCCTATCCCTAAACCAAGAGCGTTACAGCGGGTGAAATCCACCCCTACCAGCTTACAGGTTTCAAAAGTAACCCCTTGCGGCTTGGCATCCTGGAAAGAAGTGAGCGACAGATTGCAGTCCTTGAATATACAACTATCAAGAATGCCATCAAAACGAAGCTGTGAGAAATCGCAGCTTTCGAAACGGCAATTGCTGATATTTCGCCCCGTCAGGCACAGGCCTTCCAGATTGCTAAATGTTTGATTTTCTAAATCTTCCAAATAATCTGTCATGCTTTGTTATCTCCTGCTTATTGCTTATTCGAGCATGGTCTCTCATCAGCATAAAGCGTCAAGCAGATTGTTAGCCACTTTTTGTAGCATTGGCATGCTACACTACGGGTTGCTGTAGTAGGTAGTGGCGGACGCAATCCTCTCCTACATTTTTGGGGTTAAAAAACTTAGGCTTGGATGATTAACTACCTAATCAATAGTGCTTTGATTAACCTGCTTTTCCCTTCCGCTACAATTCTTATCAGGTAGTTGCCATTGGGTAGTTTTTTACCGCTATTGTCAACAGCTTGCCAGGTAATCCTGTTTTCTCCCGCAGTTAGAGCAATATCCTGCAGGTCTTTTACTTTCTGACCCTTCAGGTTGTAAATACATATTCTGGCCGGAACAGCTTTGCGGGACGAAATAGAAATGCTTGTGGAGGCAGAAAAGGGATTGGGAAAGATGCTGCTTTTCGAGATAACGAGGTTGTCGTCCTGGATGGATGAGGGCTGGATGGTAAACTCCACAGGCTCACCCAATAGCGCGGATTCATCCCAAATTACTTTGGCCTGAGCTGAATGTACCCCAACACTATAGTTTGCCGGCTCACCATCTACGTAGTTGTGATGAGATACCACCCAGGTTTTTGTTTCTCCGGGGTTTAAGGTGAACCAAGTATAGTAGTCAATGTACATAAAGGCACCCAGAGGTGAGCCATCCACGCTAAGATAAAAAACAGGAAAAGAATTATATTGACGTTGCCATAAATGGGTGCTGGGATTGTGGATGGAAAGGGTTCCGGTTACACTGTTTGGATTGATCTCATCCAGATTCAGATTCCAATCCAGCGCGGTAAGGTCGTTCAAAATTGTCCCGGCCCAGAACTGCACATAATTACCCACAGGGGTGTGGTCGCCATCGGCCATATGCGCTTTGGCTATATGCAATCCTTCGCTCAGGGGTGTTTCACGATAGTAGCTTACATTCTCTATATGGCTTTGATTTGCGGGAATTGTCAACATAGTACTCATTGGTAACTGGAAACCTATAGGCCAATTGTCATCCACCCAGATTTCGGCAATCTCAGCATTAGGAAAATCCATCTGCCAATCCTGATCGTGGTCATTGGTCATGGTAAGGGTTCCCACAACCCCATTACTGCTTACCTGAGTGATTTCCAAGTGATAGCTAAGGTTGGCAAACCCGGTAATCTGGGCATTGAGCGACATGGCAATAAGGGCAATCGCGACTAATAACAAGCGTTTCATGGCTCTTCTCCTTGTGTCCCAAAGGGGGAATTGCTTTGCTTGCTCCAAATGATACGGTAATTCTAAAGGGATATTATAACGAGGAATATGTTTTGGGCAAGAAAAATCTTTCTTTGTATTTTACATATAGTTTATGGCATATCCATGAGCACTCAATGGAAGAAACAAGTCTGATATATATGCTTGATAATGCTCAATTTCTGCACTGAGCGCAGCTTAATTCTTAATTCTTAATCTCAGCCAAAGAACCACACATCCCCCCAGAATTTTTTGAAAGTATCTCGTAAAGTGATGATAAATATATAGCATACATCTTAATATGGCTTGAAAATGTAGGAACGAGAAACTTATCCACAATGCGCGTTTAGATAATTTCCAAAATTCCCAAGTTCATTTAGTAAAATTAGTTGGCCAAATCTCCTACTTATCCACAAAAAAATGCGGATAAGTCTCGATTTTTAAGTCAAATCGCAGCAAAACGGCCATTAAAGCACATATTGCCAATAATTAATATGGCTCCGACATGGAAACTGGCATCATAGTTGATGAAAGCGACATTATCAAACCTAAAGCCAAGAAAATGGAGGGACTTCAAAAGGTGCGAGATGGCAGTACTGGTAAAAACAGCAATCTTGGCTATAATCTGCTGAACATAATTGCATTCAAGGAAGGTAATACTGGCTATCAGATCAAACCTCTAAGTTCTGATCTTATTGCAAGGGATATGGAGTTGGATAGCATTTCTCAAACCCTTGATGATCGCTTGGTAGAGATCAATGCCACTGACAGCGATGATCTAATGATGTGTGGCATAAAACGGGTAAAATTGCGCACAGATGGACACCCCAAAAAGAACCCTGAAACCGCAG
>JAVEUB010000008.1:0-21802 GCA_034005785.1 Cloacimonas sp. (SeqCode)
AGGGAGCTAACTATAACCGCAGCACCTTGGCGGATATCTCTCGCCAGATAAATCGCCAATATGCCATCCCCTTAATCCTGCTGTTTCATTATGGTAATTGCCTCACTATTTCTGTGGTAAACAGAAGGGCAAACCTGAAGCACAGCCAAAAAGACGTGCTGGAAAAAGTAACCATGATTAAGGATATCGCTATCCAAAACACCCACCGTGCCCATGTGGAGATTATCCACGACCTTAGTATAGAGCAACTTGGAGCAAAACACACGCTTAGCAGTTTTGATGCCTTGCATAAAGCTTGGACGGTTACACTGGATATCAATGCGCTCAACAAAAAGTTCTATAAAGAGCTTTCCAACTGGTATTTCTGGGCAATAAATCAGGTAACGTTTCCCGATGGGGAAGAAAAGGATAGGGAAAAGCGAAACTCCATTAGCATCATCAGGCTCTTAACCCGCATGATCTTTGTGTGGTTTATGAAAGAGAAGGGTTTGATCCCGGAAAAGCTGTTTGATGTAGATAAGATTAATACTCTCATAAAGCTGGAAGATGCACAGCAATCCGCCTATTACAAAGCCATCCTGCAAAACCTCTTCTTTGCCACCCTAAATACCGAAATGGAGAAAGACAAAACAGATTCCAGACGCTTCCGCAAAGAGATTAAAGGCAACACAAATCCGGATTTTAATGTGCATACCCTCTACCGCTACGAAAAGCTGTTTATAGAGCCGGATACAGCCATAACGGCTCTTTTCGGCAAGGTTCCCTTCCTGAATGGCGGGCTGTTTGAGTGCCTGGATACCGAGTATGAAGAAAACAATGCCAAGCACTATATCCGCATTGATGGTTTTAGTGATAGGCATGATAATGTCCTAAAAGTTCCCGATGCGCTATTCCTGAAACAGGACGAGGAAGAGATAGACCTAAACACCATCTACGGAACCAAAAACCGGCATTACAAAGTGCGTGGCTTGCTATCTTTGCTGCACAGCTACAAATTCACCGTGGCAGAAAACACCCCCGTGGAAGAGGAAGTAGCCCTCGATCCGGAGCTATTGGGACGCGTGTTCGAAAACCTTTTGGCAGCCTATAACCCGGAAACAAAATCCACTGCCCGGCATGAAACAGGCTCCTTCTATACCCCTCGTGAGATTGTGGATTACATGGTGGACGAATCCCTCATCGCACATCTTGGCAAAGCACTACCGGCAACCACAGATAAGCAAAAGGAAGATAACGAACTGCGCCTTAGGCTGCTGCTATATTACAGCGATGAAGAACATTTGTTCGAGGATAAAGAAGCAGATTTACTAATAAATGCGATGGACACAATGAAAGCCATAGACCCAGCTTGTGGCTCCGGTGCTTTCCTAATGGGCTTGCTGCTAAAAATGGTGTATATCCTGCACAAGATTGACCCCCATAATAGCAAGTGGAAAGCGCAGCAAATAGACAATATAAACAGGATTATTAACGATATCCGGCAAACCCAAAGTGATCCTAAAGTAAGAGATGAAAGTATTGCCAAACAACAGGAAAGCATTGAGGATATTGAGGACACTTTCGATAAGGCCAATTATGAATTTGATTACAGCCGTAAGCTGTTCCTAATTGAACGCTGCATCTATGGCAGTGATATCCAGCCTATCGCCATTCAGATATCCAAGCTGCGTTTCTTTATCTCTCTGCTGGTGGATCAATACCCAAAACCCGGTAAATATAACCAAGGCATCAGAGCTTTGCCCAATCTGGAAACCAATCTGGTAGCAGCAAACTCCCTTATCCCCATGGAAATGGAACAGCAGATTGACTTCTTTTTTGATACGCTCTTCGAGAACTTTCAGAAAGAGATAAGTGCTATCCACAATGAATACTTCTCTGCCCGTGCTAGAACAGATAAACAACGGATTCGCAAAGCCGAAATAGCCTTTAGGCAGAGCTTTGCCAATGAACTAAAAATACTAAATGTCCCTCTTCAAAAAGCCGAACTTATTGCCAAGTGGAACCCTTATGCCAGTAATGCTTATGCCAAGTTTTTCAGCTCTAAAATTATGTTTGGCTTCGCTAATTTTGATATCGTAATCGCCAATCCACCCTATATCCGCCAAGAAGACATACCGGATAAAGCCGCATTGCAACAGGCTGGTTACAAAGTGTTCAATTCTACCTCCGATATCTATACCTATTTCTACGAACTGGCGTACAAGATGCTATCCCCAAGTGGGGTAGCCTGCTATATCACTTCCAACAAATGGATGCGCTCCAAGTATGGCACCAAGCTGCGTAACCTGCTTAGCGGCCAAACCTGCATCCACACGCTGTTAGATTTTGGGGGCTATAAAGTGTTCGAATCTGCCACTGTGGATACCAACATCATGCTTTTCCATAAGTGTATCCCCACTTCAAAGCACAAACTGGACTATGTAAATATCCCTACCGACATGAAGCCCGAATTGCTTAGCCAAACTATCTATAACAGCCGCGGTTCCCTGGTGCAAAGCAAGCTGCAGGAAACAGGCTGGACTTTGGCGGATAGCGCAGTATTGAAACTGAAAGAAAAGATTGAAGCAGCCGGAAAACCACTTAAGGATTGGGATGTAAACATCTACTATGGGATAAAAACCGGCTGTAACGAAGCTTTCATTATCGATACTGCCACCAAAGAAAGGCTGTGTTCCGAAGACCCAAAATCTGCGGAGATAATAAAACCTATCCTGCGGGGTAGGGATATTCACCGCTATTATTATGAATGGGCGGGGCTGTGGTTAATCGCAACTTTTCCGACATTGAGTTTAGATATTGATGATTATCCTGCTATTAGAGACTATCTCCATAGGTTTAGGGTGAAGATCGAACAAAGTGGAGATAAGGGTAGCCGCAAGAAAACCGGAAATGCTTGGTTTGAAACACAAGATAATATTGCCTACTATGATGAGTTTGAGAAAGAGAAGATTATCTATCCGATTATTGGAACAGAGTGCAATTTTACCCTTGATGGCAATGGATACTATACTAATGATAAAACGTTCATGATAACCGGGAATGACCTGCCTTATTTGACAGCTTTGTTAAATTCAAGTTTGTTTAACTGGTACTTTAAGAAGGTTAACTCTCAATTAGGTGCTAACGGGCTTGAATTTCGTAAGATATATGTAGAAAATGCACCCTTAGAAGTCCAAGACACATCTTTAGCTGATAGACTGGTTGCAAATGTAAAGAATATCTATAGTATCAAGGCATCTAATAAAGAAAAGGCATCGTTTGAACAAGAATCCATTGCTGTATTGCTTAAAGCTACTGATGAGATGGTTTACCAATTATATGGTCTCACAGAAGAAGAGATAATGCTTATAGAAAAGGGGCGATAACATGAGCTTTTCTAAACGTCTGGGATATGAACCAGAAAAGAAAGCATTACAATTTGAGAGTATAGACGAAGGACTTCGTATGGCTATTCACAATGCTTTTAGAGTGCAAGAATCATTGCAAGGGTTGGGTGAATCGAACAAAATATATAAGCTAATATGGATATCTGTAATGGAAAGAGACATTGATGAGTTTCACAAATACGGGATTTCATTTGCGGTAAAGAAGACCAAGGAACACTTCTTTAGCTTACCATGGAATAAGGTATACGATTATGTTGAGTTTTATATTAATCACACTCGATTTTCAAATCCATTTATTCAACACTTAAATAGTGTTTTTGAGCAACACAACTCTGCTTACCGTTTTATTGATAAAAAGATTGTCCCCATATCTAATGAACAGGAGTTGGTTGAAGTCTCACAAGCTACGCACACCGGACAAAAAGCCATTGATACGCATATTAAAAAGGCAGTTGAGATTTTCAGCAATAGAGAAACCAAGGATTATGCAAATACTATCAAAGAAGCTATCAGTGCTGTGGAAGCAGCGGTTAATATCGTTAATGGTTCTGAGGGCAAGACCCTTGGCGATGCCCTGAAGCAATTGGATAAAAAGAAGAAGCTGCCGGAAACATTGAAAATAGCCTTCGAAAAACTATACGGCTACACGTGCGACAAAGAAACAGGCATCAGACACGCCATGATTAATGAGGCACAAAGTCCACCCGATTTTGCTGATGCGAAATTCATGTTAGTTACCTGTTCTGCCTTTGTAAACTACCTCTTACAAAGGAATATATAGGCTTATCTATGGAGAATGTAAAACAAGATTCTTGTAATCTGAGTAGATGCCTCTTGACAAATATAACGTTTCTGTTATATTGTAAAACAGCGTGTTGGATTTTCCCCAATGATAGTAGTGTATTATCCCGGTAAGGCAGACGGAGCACCAAACAGCCTTAGTAAGTTTGTAGCAGAGGATTTACTAAAGCTGAACTTTAAGCAATGGAAAAAGCTGGATTTCTTCCTTAGGGAAACAGAGCTTGGTACGAACGATGACCTTGTGGAGCAGATTGTTGCCGAGCAGAAAAAGCCGTGGGAAAAAAGAAAGTTAGCCTCCCTGGGTGATGGTTTACACGAGTACCGGGGAAGTGCATCACAAAAAGGCACTGTCAGAATGTATTTTTACTACACAGAAGATATGTTTGTGGTTTTGGATGCGGAGTATAAAACTTCCGACAAAAACGTGGTAGAGCGTGCCAGAACCAGAATGAGAGAGATGATAGCCAAAGTTAAAGGAGCAATAAAGTGAGCAGGAAGGAAGATTTACTGCAGCGCAAAGCAGTTGCGGAGCGTACGATAGCCGAGGGAAAGAGTTTAGAAGAGTATCAGGCATACTTGCCCAATGCCGATGAAGAGCTATCTTTTCACTATTTCATGCGGGACACGATTCTGGAGTTCAAAAAGCAAAGAAAGCAAAAAGGCATTACCCAGGCAGAGCTTGCTGCCAAAATGGGTACCAGGCAAACCGCTATTTCCAGATTCGAAAGCTATAACAGCACTCCCTCTCTACCCTTTCTAAATAAATACGCATTAGCTTTGGGTGAAAAACTAAACAGCCTTGTTTTAGGGGGTATAACCCTTGTCATCCCGGAAGATGTTTTTGCCAAGGCGAAGCTGGTTTATGGTGATGATCCTGTAGTAGTGAAAGACTGTATGCTGGAAACAATAAGCCATGAAGTGAACTCCAGATACGAATATAAAACCAAGCTACTGGAAGAATTCTCTTCAATGGAACCTTGTGGCTCTGCGGAATGGAGTAGTGAAGGGTTTATGGCACAGGTATCGCCATGAGTAACGAGATGTTTAACGAAAAACTGGCGGATTTGATGAACGTACTCCATCTGGAGAGGATAATCGCCCCTAAGCTGGATTTCTGTTTGGAACAGGGAAGCACCTTCTCGGTGGCAAAGTACAAGTCCAATATCAGCAGATCTGCCTCTGTATTGAGTATCACAGACAGCTTGGTTACAGTTTCCTTTGGCTTTGAAGTGAAGGGTAGTAACGAGGAGCAGCCATTATTTGTTGGGCATTTCCATTATCAAATTGTGTATAAGCACAGCGATAAGCAACTGATCTTGACTCTGATGGATGATGAGAAGGTAAACCAGCTATTTCTGATAAATCAAAGCGATAAACTGGTTTGGTCATATTTCCGTAAAACCCTGCAAGACATGGTTGTAGATGCTGGTTTACCTCCTCTGGTGTTGCCATTATACAGATAGTACTACCATTTGCGTAACACCACGGACTTGGTAGTTGAAGGATGCTTTTTGTGGTAGAGGACGATTACTGGACAATATGCATAAAGAGAGTATGGATAAAAAGCTCTAAGGCATTCGCCAAGAGGAGAGAAGATGGAAAAAAAGGAAAACACTGCAGTAATAACCGTTCCACATATAGAAAGACCTGCCAGCCTGGAACTAAAGATAAGCGGAATTCCGCCATGGAAACAGGACGTGTTTAACCTGGTGGCAGAGCTTACAAAGTATAGGCTTAGAAACAAGATTACCCAACAAGAACTGGCTAATCGGCTACAAGTGAAACAATCCGTGATTGCCAGGTTCGAAAAACTGGGAAGGTTTCCCACGATTGAGTTTCTTTACAAAGTAGCTGCGGGTCTTGGCATGCAAATAGACATCTCAATACGGGGCTTAGAAGCAGTTATCACAGAAATGAAGCCTATCGAGAAAATCATTATCACCCCTAAAGGGATGTCTTCCAGAGCCAATTCAGGTTCGTAATTAAACTCCAAAAGTGAGTCATCTCTACGAGCCCAAGCAAAAACTGTGCAGCCGCAGGACAAATTCATTGGAGACAAGCCTTGTGGGAATGAATATACTCCATGAGACGGCAGGATTTTCAAGGAACCGCATATTTATGTTCAAGCGCTACATTGATACGTTTAGTGAGCAGTGCCTTATTCAAGGTCACCCGTGCAAAATTGGGACACCCAAAATGAAACATGGATTCCCATATTATATTTTGCAAGCATGAAAGTATAATATGGGAATCCTTATTTCGATTTAAGTAGTCAAAAAGATAAATGGCTCTTTGTGTTTCATTTTGTGTTGCATCAATGCCGTTTCATGCAACACAAATTGATTAATGTGTATTACATGCAATACAACGTATGCATCTTAAAGATAGGCAAGATGTTAACAAACGGGAGGATATATGAGTAATGGCTTACTACCAGTCACATGCGAAAAACAGCTCAGAATTCTGGGCATAGACCTTAGCGCTGGAGGGGAATGATGGAAACAGTTCAAGTAATAAACCGGGAAATCCGAATTGATAAACGAGCAACTGGCGATTTCATATCCTTAACAGATATAGCCAAACACAAGGAAAGCGATCATAGTGACGATCTGATCCGCAATTGGATACGTAACCGTAACACAGTAGAGTATCTTGGAATTTGGGAAACAATTCATAATCCTAATTTTAATCCCGTCGAATTCGACGGGATTAGGAAGTTGGCGGGACTAAACAGTTTTGCCCTTACTCCCAAGCAATGGATAGATAGAACCGGAGCAATAGGGATTGTATCCCAAACAGGTAGATATGGAGGAACATTTGCTCATTCTGATCTGGCTTTTGAGTTTGCATCGTGGATATCAGTTGAATTCAAATTATACCTAATCAAGGAATTCCAGCGTCTGAAATCTCGTGAGCAGGAACAATTGGGTTGGGACATAAAAAGAAACCTGGCAAAAATCAATTACAGGATTCACACGGATGCAATAATGATGAATCAGATACCCAAAACACTATCGAAAGTTCAGATTAATGCAATATATGCAGTAGAGGCTGATGTGCTTAATATGGCATTGTTTGGCTTAACCGCAAAACAATGGAGAGATATGAATCCTGAAAAAAGAGGTAACATTCGGGATTATGCAGATGTTTCTCAACTGATCTGCCTATCAAACTTGGAAAACCTTAATGCGCATTTTATCAATGAAGGGCTTCCGCAGTCCGAAAGATTAAGAAAGCTGAACGAGATTGCTATCCACCAGATGAGATTATTAACAGAATCTGCACCCCAAACCAAATTGATAAAGGGATAATTTATGGCTATTCATCCAGATTTCTTTGTAAAGACTGCTGCGGGAAGCTGTACATAGTTGAAACCAAAGGCTTGGAAGATATTGAGGTGCTGCATAAATGGAACAGATTGGTGCAATGGTGTTCAGATATCAACGAAATTCAGAACGAGGTAAGTGTTTTACCGCTATTCATCAAGGAGAAGGATTTTGCAAAATATAAGCCTGCTACTTTTTCAGAAGTGATAATGCTTTACCAGAAGCATCAGGGCGAGTGATTAAACAGTGGGGTAAATGCACAACCCTTGACGATGCCATGAAGCAATTTGGATAAAAAAAGAAGCTACCGGATACATTGAAAATAGCCTTCGGGAAACTATACGGCTATACTTACGACAAAGAAACAGGCATCAGACATGCCATGATAAATGACTCTAAATATCCACCCGATTTTGCTGATGCGAAGTTCATGCTGGTAGCCTGTTCTGCCCTTGTAAACTATCTATTACAGGGAGATAGCAAAATATAACATTACTACTGGCGTTTTCAGATTAAGTAAAATTAATGTTTGACAGAAAGACAGTGTGTGAATCTCTTGTATCGGTTGGATCTTGAGTATTATTGGGAAGATACAGCATGTTATTAAAAATAGGTTATTTGGAGATTTAAGGTTGTTACATGGTTTTATCTGTACTGGAAAGCAAAGCTAAAGAGAATTACGACTTAGCAGAAACAATCAAGGATACGAGAAAAAACTCAGCTATCAGCAGATATTATTATGCTTGTTTACAGGCTATTAAATACTATCTTATTAGTAATGAGATAGTATCTGAAGAAGATATTAATGGAGCAAAGCAAAGCACTCATCAGTTCTTAATTGCAGAATATATTAATAGTTTCAGAGATCATCAAGATTTTCGAAGTAACAACGCAAAATTCAGAAAAATACACAACATTAGAGAAGCTCGAAACAAAGCAGATTATGATGACGAAACAAATTATTGCAGTTCTTCTTATTCGAGGGAATACAGTAATGTGATCAGTGATATAAGAGAATTTGTAAGAATTCTAAGAAATTACAGTTCTGCACCATTTTAGGAGATAATAATGCATAAGCCAATTGATTTAGTGTCAAATTTCGTGAATGAAGTAGGGAAGATGTATCCCGATTATTACTTTGGTTATACAATAAACGATGAAGGAGCTTATCGGATATGGCATACAAATGCTTTGGTAAATTCAGATGAGTTATTTCAAAAGAATCTAAGCGAATTAATGTATGATTTAATAACTGTTAATGGTTTTAATGAGTTCTATCTAGCTTTTAACAGAGAACAATATGATAAATTAAACATGATAAAATGCTTCGAGAAGTTATATTCAGGTAAATCCCAAGTTAATACCCCTGAATTCAATCTTGATCAGCAAAGCCCTGTAAGCTGTTTAGCGAATCCTAAAAACGAAACATTGAGACTAACAGGAATGAAAAACAGCAGGGGAAAAGATAGTTACACATATTCTTTGGCGGCATAATGGACACTAAAAGACAACCTGGTATTAAACCGATAGCAATAGTTCTTAAGGAGTGCAGCTTTGTCAGATATCCTGAAGTTATAACTAATCTCCATACAGATTGTAAAATATCGTACAATAAAAGCCTAATTGATGCTACTCGTGCACAAGGAATATTAACTGTGGATGCAACAGGTGTATGCGATGTGGGCGCGAAAAAAGTATATGAAGCTAAAATTGTATATATTGGCATCTTTAAAGAAGATGGTGATGCGAATCTGCCGTTGGAAGAATTTATGACGATTCATGCCCCTGCTCATATTTATCCATATGCTCGTGAGTATCTTAGCTCATTAAGCATGAGATCAGGTATGCCCATGATTGTCCTCCCTCCTTTGAATATTGCTGCATTATTGAATATGGATATTGAGGGTACAGTTAATGAAGATAGTAATACTACTGAGGATATTCACCCATAATCTGCCCTGGAACATTTTTCAGTTTTACTTATGCTGGTTATCTTGATGGCCCAATGTACATAACTTAGTCTCTTGCCCTACATAGCTTGTTGATTTGATAGGTAGCAAAGATAAAAGTCTGTGCTTTCTCTTTGCATTTGCCGATAAAGAAAGAGTTTGTTTTTAACATGCGTGTTTATTGTGCATTACTACTCAGAAAATTACCATTACAGGCTTAAGAAATCGTTTCGGAATCAGGGATGATTCATACATGCTAGTTTCAAGAATAATAAAAGATACAACAGATTCCGAATTGATCAAACCATCGAGTATTAATCGGTCGAAGAAGACATCTACATATTTGCCATTCTGGGCATGATTCTTATGTTGCAGCATGTACACAATATCGTTTATTGTTCCCAAGATCAATTGGCAACCTATTGCAATACAGTTAATTGCTTTATGTTACAGGATGTGCAGGTTTTTTAGATAACACACTCTCAGCTGGTGCTACGATAAATAATCATCAAATAATCATCAAATTTCAAATATTGTTTGGTACTTTCACCGCTCTTGCTACAAGGCGTTAATCACTTCTTAATCTACCCTTAATCAAGCGTTAATAGTTAAGGCTTGATTAAGGATTGATGGTCACCTGATTAAGAGTCCGTAGTAAGGTGGTGTTTGGGGTGGAAATCTCATGATTTCCTTGGGATTGCTGATGGCGTGTCACCCTTAAAAGTATCCACCCTAAGGAGCTGATAGTTTTGCTGCAACGTGACAACGAAAACTGCAAATTGTGCAGCGAAATCTGCAAACTGTCGCATCCTTATACATCGTAGGACATCCTTTACAAGACCCTTTTGAGTAGTTTCTGACAGGAATTCTGCAATTTAGATCACCGATAATTGCAAATTGTGACAGGATAACTGCAAATGCAATGGAACTGGTATTAACCAATCAGTGTCATAGTCTCGGATAAACGATTACTTATATGTAAAGTTATTGATTCTTAGACGAATTCTCGTTTCAACTCATTCGCCAACAGACTCGCTTGCGATCTTCCCCCGCTAGGTTTGATAAAGCAATTGACATTTAGCCCCTCTCTGCAAATACATACTCAGTGCTGAGATTACCGTTTGAATAATCGGCTTAAGTAGTAAAAATCAGTTCATAGAATACGAATCCAACTAAGCATTATGGAGAGAAGCTCCTGGGTTACGGAGATTGAAAAATGGGAAAATATGATCAAATACTTGAGTACATAAGTTACTTTGAGCTTGAGAGCAACGAGTATGGCAAAGAGGTATTTAATCCCAATACAATGGCATACTGGATGTATGACAATAAACTTGAATCTTTTATGCGATGCATAAGTGAATCAGATTTGATGAGAGTAGATTATTTGAGCTATATCGACATGCCAAATAGTGTGCAGATTACTGAAGAAATCGAGTTAGCAGATATTGAATTACTGAAGGCGATGTTTACATATTTCAATCGGCAGGAAAGATTTCAGGAAGGGTTATGGTTCTTTGCTGCCAAGGACGGTATATTCCTCAGGTTACTGAAACGTTTGCAAGAGATAGTTAATAAGCCAATGGAGGGAGAATGTCAGCAATCAGAATAGGGTGGATTGATTTTTCCAAAGAACATCGCAATAAAGTAATCAGTGTAATGCATCTACTCACCGAGCCGGGAGCAATGGATGAGCTTGGAGTTGGTGTCGTTCGAGATGTATTCTCCAATATCTTTTTCCCGGGTACTTCGACTATCCTGACCCGAGCCAAGTATTTTCTGATTGTGCCCTTTCTGCTTTATGAACTTGAACATCAGAAGTTTAGCAGTGCAGATGAATTTATAAGCAAACTGCATGACCAGGAAACAAAGCTCATAGATATTTTAAAGAAAAGTGGAGAAGAAGGGATAATCGGCTCCTCTGCTGGAGCTGAACTGAAACGCAAGCCCTCGGATGTTTACTGGAATGGAATCAAAACCTATCGCATATTCACCGAGGAAAGAATGTCGATCTATGATTATGCCAAGGTCATATGTAGCCTACAAACCGGGAAGCAGAAGCTGAGGGATCAGGGCAGGATAAGAGCTAAAGATGACGAGATTGATGTGGATGATAAAGATGCAGTATCGTCAGAACTCTTAGGTAGATACTGGAAGCTGCCTGACATTTCTGAACAATGGAAAGACAATCTGAGCATCAAACTTAGTAAGCAGGAAGCGGTATTTCTAAAGAACCAGATTGTATCAACGTGTCCTGACTCCATGCTGAGCTATGTTCTTAGGGAAAATAATCATTACTTCTTAGCCATCAAGGAATTTGACCATATCGCAGTAATTCAGGATAGGCTATCCTCAGGGCTCAAGAACCAATACTTGCTGGCAAAGCAATTTGCGGATTTCATCTACGGCACCCATCTGAGATACAATGTGATCCTATCCAAGGAAAAAGACGATGGTGTTCGTAAGAAGTGGGACACTTGGCATGTTGGAATAATGGAACATGCGAGTATTGAGTTGGGATTAATATTCCCTATACTAGGCGGAAACTTCAAACTAAGGAAGTTTCTCATTGATTGCCAAAATGCTATGTTGCAAGAGGATATAGAGGCACTCGATCAACTTGTTATCAAGAGAGAAATTGATCTTAAGGGCAAGGCCCGCTCAAAACTTCATAACAGAGATGATTTCGCCTATAAGGGGTGGGTAGGCATAAACAAACTACAATACAGGCTTTCCAATGCCCAAAAACTGGTAAAAGACATATTTAATGGTCTTGGAGCAGAGGATGTTTAAGCCACGTAGCGACCGTTTGGAGTATGGCCAGGTTCTTGCCCCACCCTGTGGATATGAAACAGTGTTTGCAGTTGGAACTACTTACTCACTTGATCTGGATGCTCTAATGGGAGCATGTATAGCTCTGGGATTATCCGAAAGCACAGATAGTGCCTTGAAGGATAACCCGCTTTACCTGCTTGATGCACTCAGGAAGACCTCCAATAAGTTGTTGATCTTTTGTGAAGCAGGACAGATCAAAGCTCCTGGAATATCTAACCAACTGCATATCCTTCTGGAAAAGATGGTTGTTGGAATTGTGATGGCGAACAATAATTCCTTCCATCCCAAGCTTTGGCTTGTTAAGTATCAAAATGCAGTGAAAGATACTCTTTACCGCTTTGTGGTGCTAAGCCGTAATCTGACCTTTGATCGCAGTTGGGATGTATCTGCTTGTATAGAAGGGAAACCTATTGCTGGTGCGAGCAGTAATAAAACGAAGCCTCTATCCGAATTTATTATTGCTATAACACAGCTTGCAAATCGTAATGATATTGACCATTTGAAAATGAAGGCATTGGTAAAGCTAAGCAGTGAGATATTGAATGTGGATTTTCAGCTTGAGAGCAAGATATTCACAGATTTTAGGTTCTGCCCTGTAGGAATCCCTGGTTATGGCAAAGCGCAAAGCGGTCTGTTCAAAACATATCACTCAATGCTGGTGATCTCTCCGTTTCTGAGTAGTAAGATAGTTTCTGAATTGAACTCTCTTGCCTTGACCAATCCACAACCAAACACGCTTATCACAAGAAAAACAGAATTGGCTAAGCTCAAACCGGAAGCTGTATCCAAATTTAACCTATTTGTTATGAAGGACATGGTCATTGATGGCGAAGAGAATCTTAGCGAAGGTGATAATGATGACAAGCAAAGCCAGGATATACACGCCAAGCTGTATCTAAAGACTAAATCCACAAAGAGCGAGCTATTTTTGGGTTCAATGAATGCTACCTATAATGCTGTCAATGGGAACATTGAGTTTCTGCTCCGGCTGTCAGGCAAACGAAGGAACCTGAATGTAGAGGCACTGAAACTGGACATCTTCGGTGTGGACGACAAAAACAATCCCTTTGAACTAGTGGAGATACCAGACCAAATTGGACAGACCACTGATGATGAAGAAAACCTGGATAAAGTCCTCAAAGAGATTTGCAGATTAGAAACCAGAGCCAAGGTGACTGAAGCTGATGATAGGTATTCAGTTGAGTTATCTTTTACCGGCTATCAACAGAGTGATAATGTGTTTGTCTCCCCTTTAATGAAACCGGGCATAAAGCAGAGCCTGGCTGCAGAAATCATGTTTGATAATCTTGATCTGCTTCAGTTGTCAGAGTTTTACATTATCCAAGTGACCGGTGAAGTAACGAGCCTTAGAAGGGTTATCAAAATAACCACTGAGAATATGCCCGGCAATAGAGAAAACATGATAGCCAATAGCATAATCAAGGATAAAAATGATTTCATCCAATACATCACTTTCATTCTGGGTGATGATTATCTTATCTCTATGCTTGAGAATGCAAATCAGGCATATTCATTTAAGTTTAACAGCCAAGAACCTGTTCCCGCAATCTACGAAAAGATGCTGAAGGCAGCAGCGCACACACCGGGCAAACTCGATGAGATAAAGCAAATCCTGGAGCTCGTATCTGATGAAAGTAAGGTACCCGAGGGATTCAAAGAATTACATGAGCTATTTATGAAAGTGGTAAAGAAGCATGCAGGAAAAGCTAAGGTTAATTGAACAAACTGTCTTGGAGGGCTTAAAGAGCTTCCAACTGGCAACTGCCAACAGAGTGGTTGAGCTCTACAAACAAGGTCAGAAAAGGGTTTTGGTGGCAGATGAAGTGGGGCTGGGAAAAACCCTGATCGCTAAAGGGGTTATATCTCAAACCGCACGATATCTTTATGAAGATAAACTCGATAAGCTCTTTAAGGTAGTTTATGTATGTTCGAACCAAGTTATAGCCAGTCAGAACTTGAGTAAGCTGAAAATCTGTAAAGATGTCACAGTGGATGGAGTAACGGAAACCAGGCTCTCCATGCAGCATCTGAAGATATTTGAACAGGAATACGATCCATGGGTAAAAGCCAACTATATCCAATTGATCCCGCTCACCCCATCCACTTCGTTCTATATCACAAATGGTGAAGGCAGTGTAAAAGAAAGGGCTTTGATTTATGCAATTCTTAGGAGAACAAATCTCTTGAAGAAGTTGTTTGCAGAGCATGAAGATAGGCTGAGCGAAGTCTTTGCATGCACAGCGAGCAAGGGATGGACAGTGGAAAGAAAAAGATATGAAGAACGCGTGGAAAGATGCAATTTCAGGTCTGGTGGCTCATACATAGCAGAGATCACCAGCTTAGTTGAAAAGAGCATAGGTAAGAATGGTTTGCTTAACGACATCCTCTCATTACTAATCGATAAAAGTGGGCAGTATTTGGTAATGGGTAAGCTGAGGAGGTTGTTCGCAGAAATCAGCGTAGATTTGCTTAATCCGGACTTGGTGATCATGGATGAATTTCAGAGATTTCGATCTTTGATTAAAGTAGATCATTCAAACGAAACAAGCGTTTTGGCACATAAGTTCCTATTAGGGAGTGATGTAAAAGTACTTTTGCTCTCTGCCACTCCATTTAAGCTGTATTCTACTCTTGAAGAAATCTATGAAGCTGGCAGTGATGATCCATATTATGAATTTCTGGAGGTTATGAAGTTTTTACAGCCAGATACGCATCAGGAATTCAAAGAAATCTGGAGTAACTACTCCCTTAAACTGAGGGAAATACACCAAGACCAAACATCGATTATTGAAGCCTGCAAAATTGCAGAAGATGCCATGTATCAGGGAGTCTGTAGAACTGAGAGATTGGCTGCAATGATAAGCGATAGCCTGATCGATGACACCAGAGCTAAACAAGCAATCAACATAAGCGAAAACGACATCTTAGCATTTCTTGAGGCAGAGGATTTAGTCAAAAGCATCCCCGGGGTCGGGACAGTTCCCGTTGAGTATGTGAAATCCTGCCCCTACTTGCTTTCCTTTTCGAAGCCATACAAGTTCAGGAAAAACATCGCTAAGCATTTTCAGCAAAACCCACAACAGATAAACCAATCTAACAGAAAGCTGCTTTGGATTGATGAAAGAAAGATCGATAAGTATAAAGAGATCGTTACTCCCAATGCCAGACTGGAGATGCTGAAAGAGATTGCTTTTGAGAGTAACTCTGAGCTACTGCTGTGGATTCCACCCTCTAAGCCCTATTATGAGCCACAGGGGCCTTTTAAAGAAGCACAGAACTTCTCTAAAATACTTGTGTTTTCAGCTTGGGAGATGGTTCCCAGAATGATAGCCTCGCTCATTTCTTATGAAGCAGAGCGGAGATCGGTAGGCAAGCTTGTTGCTTTGAATAGAAGCAAAAAGAATACGACATACTCCGCGCTTAATAGCAAGCGCTTCCCGGTTGCCAGATTGCGTTTCAATACCGAAAATGGCATACCTCAATCCATGAGCTTATTCTGTCTGCTTTATCCATCTCAAACCTTAGCTGAGATTTATAATCCGATCAGACACATTAACGAGGGTCATGAGCTAAATGAAATAGAAGATGAGTTGAAAAGCATTATTGAGACCAAGCTTAGCAGATTGACCGTTTATCAGGCTAATCCCAACCGAGTGGATGAAAGATGGTATTACTTGGCTCCTATGCTCTTAGATAATGTGGACTACACTAAGAAGTGGTTTGAATATGGTAGTGAATTAGTCTCAGCCGGGTTAGATGAAGAAGAGCATAGGAGCCAAAAGGGCTTCGATATGCATCTTGAAAAACTAAGAGAATATTACCTGAATCCTGATACTGCTGAACTGGGACAGTTTCCGGAGGACTTGGCAGAGTTCTTATGCAGAATAGCTATGGCTTCTCCTGCAGTATGTGCATATCGAGCACTGGGGCAAAATGCAGCTTATTCATCCCAATTTGCCAAGGCAATGATCAATCTCTTCAATAGGAACGAAGCAACTGCTCTTATAGAGCTTTGCTACAGTAAAACAAGTGATGATGCTCATTGGATGAATGTGCTGCATTACTGTAAAGATGGCAATCTCCAGGCAATGCTGGATGAATTCATTCATATGCTTAGCGAGTCCAATGGATTGGTAGATGATGATGAAAGGTTCCCAGCAGTTCATGGTTTGATCATGAATGCGATGAAGACGCACTCTGCAAGTTATACAGTAGATACGCATCGAACATTTAAGAACAGTATCCTCAAAGGCAAGGAAAGGGGCATTTCGCTTAGGTCACACTTCGCTGTAGGATTCCATAAAGGAGAAGAAGAAAGTGGTAAGATGGTAAACCGCAAAGAGAGCATCCGAAAATCGTTTAATTCGCCATTCAGACCCTTTGTATTGGCAACTACATCTATCGGGCAGGAAGGTCTGGATTTCCATTACTACTGTCGAAAAATCATGCATTGGAATCTGCCTTCAAACCCCGTCGATCTCGAACAGAGAGAAGGTAGAATCGACAGATTCAAATGTCTGGCAATAAGACAGAACATTGCTGCTAAATATGCTTCTGAGGCTGCTTTTGAAAAGGACATCTGGACTGAGATGTTTGACCGGGCTACATTAGAGCATGATTCTGAACACTCGGGCTTAGTGCCCTTCTGGTGTTTACCGGATGCACAGGGAATCAAGATAGAACGGATTGTGCCATCCTATCCGCTGAGCAAGGATATCGGGAACTATGAAAGGTTAATCAAGATACTATCATTGTACCGATTAACTCTAGGCCATGCAAGGCAGGAAGAGCTACTGGAGCATATTTTCAAAAACTGTGAGCATAGCGAGGAGCTAAAAGGGCTTTTCATTAACTTGAGTCCGTATTATAGAGAAATCAAGAAGTAGATAAAATGTTGCCGTCACTATTAGTAGAATATCATAAGCTATTAAAATGTTCTCTCTACCTTAATCAATTGTGTTTAGGCAATATGGACGGCGACAAAATTGGTTTTAATGTTAGAGCGATAATGGCACTCTTGGCAAACCAATGCGCTAAATGAACAGTTGTGCATGTCGTAACTAATGGGATTATAGATAGATATCGAATATGTGCTGTTCTCGTCATCTGTATTAAAAGGATTTATAGTACTTAAAATATCCCATAACATCATGCAGCAAAACCTCTTAACTGATTTTGCCATCATTGGCATGGATGTTGCTTAACTATACCAAATAGCTTAAGAGCAGTATTGCTCAATTAGGGAAAAGAGTTAAGAAAAATGAATTGTTTGACAGATTGGCAACACAGGGAATTATCGTTTTGGTGAAAGAAATTATAGCTTCCCTATTTACAAGGCTATATATGTATAACCTGATTTAACTTATAAATGGAGTGTGATTATGTCTCTTCATGGCACTGACAATGTATATAAATTGCGAATACTTTGCTCACTTGATAGAGTCAGATACTCAGCAAGGAAACCGTTTTTATTGAACATGATACATAGGGGGATGATTCTATGATTTCAGAGGAAGAAATCAGAAATATCGAAGCAAAACCGACAGATGACATCTCTCAAGAGAATTTTTGGAATTTAAACAAGGCTGCCACTATAAATCTTTTACGTAATCCAGGAGCAGCATTAAAATTCGCCAAGAAAGCCCATAAAATAGCGAAAATACTTAACTCGCAAGCTGAGTTGGCTCAAGCTTGGTTTATTATGGGTAATTCGCTTAGAATGACTGGGGACGGACAGAAAGCAACACCATGGTTTAACAAAGCCATCAAAGCCTTTAATCAGTTGGAAGACTATGGCAATATGGCAAGAGCCAAAGGTTCTTTGGCTGGATATTATACAAACATAGGCCAGCTAGACCGTGCTCTTAGTTGTTTTGAAGAGATTGCGGCGGTTTTTAAACAAACTGGAGACACGCGAAGCCAGATTATCAATCTGGCAAACATCGCCGACATATATCTCATGATATGTGAATATAGCGAGGCTATCAAATATTTTAGGATGTCAATTGATCTATGCCAGGTTCAGGAACTGCCGGAAGTAGAAGTCTCATCCTTGTGCAAAATGGGGGCAATCTATGATCGTTTGTTTGATTATACCAAGAACTTAGAATGTTGCCAAACAGCATTGATAAAAGCCGAAAAAACATCTAATCCATATTTAATCGGACAAGTACAATGTTCGATGGGTAGTGCTTATTTATCTCTCAAAAGGTATGACAGTGCTCGTGAGTACTTTGAGTTATCCCTTTCAGTCGGTCGTGAATACGATATCCCAAACTATATCGGAGGAAACCTAAGTAATATTGCAGATGTACTGCAATATCAAAGTAAATTTGAAGAAGCTCTTGTATATGCCCAAGAAGCACTGAAATATGACATTATGTCTGAGGACATCTATACCCATGCAATGGATTATGTGTCCTTGGGAAAGCTGTTGTTGCAATTAGAACGGTGGGATGAGGCAGACCATAACCTAGAAACTGGGATCGAGATAGCCCGAACTGCTAAGCTGCCAAATCCTGAGATAAACGGTAGTGTACTTTTAGCAAAGAGTCTAGTAATGCAAAAGCAATTTGACAAAGCAGAAAGCTTGATTTTACCTCTGCTTGAGACCACAGATGCTTTCCCAGTAAGTGAAACCAGACTGGATATCTTGGAAACTCTTTCCATGCTCAATTCAGCTATGGGAAATCATGAAATAGCATATAAATATCTCACTGAGTATCATGAGATATCCAGGAAATATCTGGATCAGGAAAGAGACCGCCAGGCACTCTTATTACAGATATCCTTTGAAGCCGAACGCTTGGAAAATGAGAAGAAATGGTTAACTGAGCTAAATCAGGTATTACAGCAACGGGTTGATGAAGAGGTAGCAAAAGTTCGTGAGAAGGATCGCCTTTTAGTACAGCAAGAGCAGATGGCTCTCTTAGGGAGAATCACTGCCGGAATCGCTCACGAACTAAACAATCCTTTAGCAGCAATCAAGCAGACTGTCGAGATCACTTTAAAGTCCCTGGAGAGTTCGGAATCAAAACAGGCATATATGTCAAAAAAACAGATTGATCTCCATAAAATGCTAAATCGTATCACTCGGCTGGTCGAAATCATCAAAGTAATTGCTCATAGTCCAGATAAGTTCATAGACCAAGCTTTTGATGTTAACTCTATAGTAACAGAATTCATTGATCTTTTTTCTACTCGTATCTTGAACCCTGAAGTCAGTTTGATTACTGATTTGGCAGAGAATTTACCCCAGGTTTACGGCGATAATATTCGTTTCATTCAAGTGATTTCTGTTCTTGTCAGTAATGCGAATGATGCACTAAACGTTAGCAAAAACCAAGAAGCAAAAAAGATAATAATCCGGACTTATAGAGAACAAGACATTGTTGTGTTAGAAATGGAAGACAATGGTTGCGGAATGCCGGAGGGCATCCTAAGTCAGGCTCCGCAGCCATTTTTTACTACAAAAGATGTCGGTAAAGGCATGGGCATGGGATTGGCAATTGCCCATAGCATCATAAATAATATGAATGGTGTAATTACGATGAAGAGTGGGGATGGAATGGGTACCATAATCAAGATTTGCCTTCCTAAAATGGGAAATTATTCCGGGTGATGTGATGAAAGAAAAGACTCATATCATGGTCTTAGACGACGAAGTCCTAATACAGGATGGGCTAAAGGAACATTTCACAAGCCTGGGATATCGTGTGTCTTGTTTTGGTAAATGGTCCGAAGCTCAGGACTACTTGAATAAAAATGACATTCATATAGTGATATTAGACGTCGTGCTTCCCGGGCTTAATAGGAAAATGGATGGAATGGACTTAATGAAGATTATCAAACATGATTTCCCTGAAATAGAGATTATCATGATATCCGGACATGCAACCGTCGAAAGAGTTATCGATGCTTGGAGAGTTGGTGCTATAATGTTTCTTGAGAAGCCATATGATCTCGATGATCTCGCCCTTGCAGTGCAAAGAGCGGAACATTACTCTCAAAGATGGATCAGACTACATCAACTTGAGGAAGAAGTAGTATCTTACGCCATGGAAAAAGACTTGGGCACAAGGGTTATTGCCCACAGTCCTCAAATGATCAAGTGCTTAAAATCGGCAAAAAAGTACGGCCAGAACAATCATTCAGTGCTATTGACAGGTGAATCCGGAACTGGGAAGGAAATCCTTGCTAAGCTTATTCATTACTCCAGTAATAGAAAAACTAATCAATTTTGTGCGATTAACGTAAATGCCATCCCACATGAATTGTTTGAAAGCACTTTGTTTGGCTATGTGAAAGGAGCCTTCACCGGAGCGAATCAAACCACTGAAGGCCTAATTGATAAAGCCGAAAATGGAACTTTATTTCTGGATGAAATTGGCGATTTGACTTGTGATTTGCAGGTAAAGCTCTTGCGAGTAATCGAGAATCGAGAGTTCTATCGGGTTGGGTCCAATAAACCCATAAAGACCAATGCTAAATTTATCTTTGCCACAATGTATAATCTTCTCGAAAAAGTGGCGACAGAGCAATTCCGTAATGATCTGTATTTTCGCATCTCGGATCTGGAGATTTGTATCCCGCCCTTACGGGAAAGAAAAGCGGACATCAAAGCTCTGACTGAATACTTCCTGTGTCAAATTTCCAATGAAGAAGGCAAAAAGAACACTGCCACCTTGACTGAAGATGGGATGAAGGCACTGATGGATTACAAATTCACAGGTAATATTCGGGAGTTAAAAAAGATCATCCGACAAGCAGTGATATCTAATGACAACGAACCAATCGGGTCAAGTGAACTTTTTCCTGACCGAACAAAACAACAGATATCTGCAAGCCCGAAGCGTCCCTGCAAGACCTGTGAAGCCTATTACATAAGGCAGGTTTTAAAGACTACAGGATGCAATGCCAGCCAGACTATGAAGTTGCTTGGTATAAGCCGAACCGCATTTTATCAAAAAATGCGTAGTTATAAAATTACTATTTCAAACGATGTAGGTTAAGAGAATGATCTCATGTCTTGCGACACTACTATATCCAGAAAAATTGTTTGCTAAAGAGAGGATGCACACATGAAAAGAGTTATGTTGTCTTTATTCGTTATGGTTATGCTTAGTTGTCTAAAAGGTCAGAATAATACATTTACAGATATTAATGCCGGATTGCAAGGTGTTTCATCCAGTTCAGTAGCTTGGGGCGATTATGACAATGACGGCGATTTGGATATCTTAGTTATAGGGTATAGTGGGAGTGATTATATCTCGAAAGTATATTGTAATAACGGTAATAGCTCTTTTACAGATATAAATGCAGGTTTGATGGGAACCAATGGCTCTGCAAGTTGGGGAGATTTTGACAATGATGGCGATTTGGATATCCTGCTTGCCGGGTTTAATTTTAATGGAGTCCGTATCTCGAAAATATACCGAAATAATGGCAATAACTCGTTCTCCGACATCAATGCAAACTTACCAAG
>JAVEUB010000222.1:0-5028 GCA_034005785.1 Cloacimonas sp. (SeqCode)
CTGCTGCCTATGATCTGCAAACCTTGTACCAACGTGAAGGAACCTACAATAGTAGCAGTGTGTGGAATGCGATTAATAACGGCGCGGGAATCATGAATCACATGGGTCACGCCAATGAATCCACCCTTATTGGACAAAGCAACAACTCGGTGGAAAGCCTGCAAAATACAGAGTATGGATTCCTGTACTCGCAAGGCTGTTATCCTGCTGCTTTCGATCAACGCACTTCGGGCGTCAGTGAAGCTATCGGAGAACATCTGGTAACTGCAGGCGGTGCACTATTTAGTTTTATTGGCAATACCCGCTATGGTTGGTATATGCCTGGTGATGTGAATGGAGCCTCACAATACTACGACCGCCAGTTTTTTAAGGGCTTGTTCCAGCAGAATCTTCCCCAGCTTGGCAAAGCCTTAACCTATTCCAGATTGCAAAATCTAAATGCGGCACTGTCTGGAGACGTGATGCGTTGGTGTTATTACGAGGTTGTGCTGTTTGGTGATCCCTCGATAGCAGTAAAGGCTTTCGATGCGGGCTTACCCTTGCTAACCCTGGATAGCTACAGTTTTACGGATGAAGAAGGAGATAATGACGGCACGATTAACCCGGGCGAAATTATTCGCTTGTATCCAGTATTATCCAATGCTATGGGTTGGGCTATGGCAAGTAATGTATCTGTTAGCATCGAAAGCGTTCCGAACGGCATAGAAGTATTGGGATCATGCCTTAATATTCCGCAGATTTTACCCGGTGGAGAAAGCCCTTTGGACACATACATCCGCCTGCAATTGGATGACACCCTTGGCTTTGGCACCTACACGGTGAAGCTATTAATTGAATCTCAACATCCGCAAACCCTGCTTAGCACAGGTCAACGCCGTTATGAAGCTTCTTTCCAGCTTACTTTAATCGATGGCCGTTTTCCCTGGGAAACGGATAATGGGGGCAAATCTGCCCCTCTGGTAGGTGAGTTTTCCGCACAAGCAGGCCAGGAAATTCTCTATTCAGACGTATTTGGCAATGGCTATATCATCGGGCACGATGGGCAAACCATCAGCACCTTTAATGCTCCTGCCGGAATGAATATCACCCGCAGCTTTGCCTTTGGGGCAATCGATTCTGAAGCAGGTGCCGATCTTGCCTATTGCAGCCGTAGCGGAGATATATATGCCATTTCGCAAACCGGTGCCAGTATCTTTAACTTTCACGCCAACACAGCGTTTTTATTCAGCCCAGTGCTTGCCGATTTGGATGGTGATGGCTACAATGAAACCATTGCCGGTGGCTTGGATGGGAGATTGTATGTAGTTGCAAACAACGGTTATCAACCTTTTGGCTTTCCCCTTGATCTCGGCTCTGCGTTTCACTGCGAACTGGCTGCTGCCGATTTCGACGCAGACGGTACTTATGAAATAATCGCCGGTACCTCCGCAGGTAAGCTTTATATCATCGACGGACTGGGCAATATTGAACAGGGATTCCCCTTGCAGCTTGATGGGTCGATAACTGGTTCGCCAACTATCACAAACGACAATCGCATTGTCTGTGCCACTGTTAGCAGCATCTACATAATTGACCAAAGCGGTACAATAATTAGTAGCAAAGCAACAGATACCCACATTGCCGGTGGTTTTGCCCTGGGTGATGTTACCGCTGATAATTGGGGTTTGGATATTGTGGGCGTAAGCATCAGCGGCAAGGTTTATGCGTTTACCAGCGAAGGGACAGACCTTCCGGGATTTCCTGTAGAAACGGGAGTTAATTTCACCTGTCCGCCCCTTTTGGCAAATCTGGATGATGACCCCCAATTGGAAATTCTGCTGCATAGCTATGTGAATTCCGTATATGGCTATAACCACGATGGTAGCCCCCTTGCGGGATTTCCCTTTACAACCACCTACAATGGCAGCACTCCTGCCACCTTGGTAGATTTTGACTCAGACGGGCTGGCAAAGCTGGTAATGGGTCACTCCAATGGCGTGTTGATGCTTAATTTACGCAGGCCTGCAAACGGACTAACCCCCTGGATAACATATAGAGGCAGCGCAGAACGACAAGGCTCTTTTGCCTCTACTGGTTATGTAAGCACTACCGACGAAATTCACAGTCCTGTGGTAAATAACCTAACCCAAAACTACCCCAATCCCTTTACTCCCAGCACTACAATAAGTTATAGCCTGAAAAGCGATAGCATTGCCAAGCTAAACATCTACAATCTAAAAGGACAATTAGTTCGCACGCTGCTTTCCGAAGCTAAAAAAGCAGGAAATTACAATGTGCTTTGGGATGGCAAAGATAACGCCCAAAGAAATGTAGCCAGTGGAGTTTATCTTTATCGGCTGAACGTAAATAATGAAACATTGCAACGAAGGATGCTACTGATAAAATGAAGATAAGCGAGAACATCACAAAAATCCGCTCCCAGATAGACGGCAAGTTGAAAGCGCTGGGGCGTGAACAGGAAGATTTTACCCTTGTTGCCGTAACTAAAACCTATCCCGTGGATGCTATAGAAACGGCAATTAGCGCGGGAATAATGCACATTGGCGAAAACAAAGTGCAGGAAGCCACACGCAAGATTCCCCTAATCAGCATTCCATACGAAGGATTTCACTTTATCGGCCACTTGCAGAGTAATAAGATTAATGGACTGTTGAATCTAAAGCCTTTTTTGGTTCATTCGGTGGATTCAGTTTATATCGCTCAGCTTTTGCATAAAGCTTTGGGCAGAACAAACCGGTTTCAGGATATCCTGATTCAGATTAACAGCAGCGAAGAAGAAAGCAAGAGCGGCTTAACCTTTACCACTGCTCTGGAAGCCATAGCAGAAATTTCTTGCTACAGCACCCTTTGCATTCGTGGCCTGATGACCATTGGTAAGCTGGATAAACCGGAAGTAAGCCGTCCTTTGTTTCGCAAAATGAAAATACTGTTCGATGAGATCAAAGCTAAAGAACTGCCCAATGTGCAAATGGACTATCTATCTATGGGCATGAGCCACGACTATCTGATCGCCATTGAAGAAGGCGCAAACATGGTGCGCATTGGCAGTGCCATCTTTGGCAGACGTGCCTTCGGAGGCAAAGCTTGAATTACCTGATTGCCTTTGTAATAGTAATCCTCTCCTATCTGTATGGCTGCTTTTCCACGGCCAGAATAGTAACCAGGAGTTTCCGCTCGCTAAACATCAGCAAAGTGGGTACTGGACTGGCGGATACAGAAAACATCTATACCAATATCAGCAAACCCATGGGTATTGTGGTGGGTGCTTTGGACGTGGTGAAAGCCTACCTGTATTTGTTAGTGGTAGAAATGGTGCTGCGCCTCATAGACCGCAGTGGCTCTATTAGCGGGATGAAATACCTTTATCAACACAATGTGATGTTGCTTTATGGAACAGGCATGTTGGTAGGGCACTGTTTGCCGTATAATAACAACTTTCGGGGTGGACGCGGAATCTTTACCTACATGGGTTTTGTGGCTTATTTTGCCTTCTATCCCATGCTGATTACGGCATTTGTGGCTTGGATTTTGGTAGCACGGTTTCGGCAAATCCGTTTTGCTCAGTATTTAATTGTAATCCTGCCGGTGGTGCTATTTCAGGTGTTTTATAGCGTAGTGCCTGCCTTGCGCAAGGAATTACCTCCCTATTTTGTGCCCATTATGCTTGGAATAGCTTTGGTAATGGGTATTCTGAACATCATAGTCTCTAAAAAACTCGGCGAAATTTAACCCTATATAAGGTGGATAAGATGGTAAAAATCGTTCCGGTTGATAATCGCAAACAATTGCTAAGCTTTATTATGCTGCCCTTTGAACTCTATAAAAATGAGCCTAATTGGGTAGCACCACTCATTTCTGAACAGAAGAAGTTTTTTGATCCTAAAAAGAATCCTTACTACCAGCATTCGGAAGTGAAACTGTTTCTGGCTTTGGACGATAACAAAGTGGTGGGGCGCATATCTGCCCACAGCAATACGCAACACAACAAAGAGCACAAAGAAAACATTGGTTTTTTTGGGTTCTTCGAAAGCATCGATAGCCAGGAAGTGGCAAATGCCCTGTTTGATACTGCCTACGAATGGAATCGCTATCGCGGTTTCACTTCCATGCGTGGACCCATGAATTTTAGTGTAAACGAAGAAGTAGGCTTGCTGGTGGATGGTTTTGATACACCTCCCATGGTAATGATGAGGCACGACCATCGCTATTACCAAAAGCTGTATGAAGGCTGGGGACTTACCAAAACCATGGACTTGTATGCTTATATGAGTGAACATAAGGCAATGCCCGAACGCATCGGGAAAATGGCGGAACTGCTTACCAAACGCAATAAAGTTACCATCCGCAGCTTATCCCGCAATAAAAAGCAGATGAAGATAGATATTGAAACCGTGTTCCAGATTTACACCAAAGCCTGGGAGTATAATTGGGGCAATGTGCCCATGACAGAAGCAGAATTTAAACACATCGTATCCGAACTGCTGCCCATTGCCGATCCGGACTTGGTTTTCATTGCGGAAATAGATGGCAAACCCGTGGGCTTCAGCCTGGCTCTGCCAAACTACAACGAAGTACTAAAAGTAATGCATGGACGGATAAACCCCATAACCATGGTAAAAGCGCTAATTGCCAAACGCAAAATCAGCTCTGCCAGAGTTATCACCATGGGCGTAATTAAAGAGTATCAGGGACGCGGAATTGATAGCATTTTTCATTACCACTCCTATACTAATGGCTTACCCAAAGGCTACATTCATGGCGAGTTTTCCTGGGTGCTGGAGATCAACACTTTAATGATGCATGTGGCGGAAAAGCTGGATGCCTATATTTACAAGACTTATAGGCTGTATGACAAGGCTATTCCGCAGTGAAGATAACAGTAATAGGTGACAGGTGACAGGTGACAGGGGACAGGGGACAGGGGACAGGTGACAGGTGACAGGTAACAGGTTTCAGGTAACGAGCTTCCTTTCTGCCATAGATTTCATTTCTCTGGCGTTTTGCAGCTGGATTCTGCTATACATGAGT
>JAVEUB010000009.1:0-21677 GCA_034005785.1 Cloacimonas sp. (SeqCode)
ACCTTGCCAGTGGCAGTGGTGAAACACTATGGCACCATGATTAAAAATAAAAGCAATCAGGCTGTGGCTTACAACCGGGATGGTTCCTGTGCAGCATGTGGCTTTGTGATCCGCCAGCAAATGCGCATCGAGCTGCAATTGATGCGAAAGCTATGCTATTGTGAGAACTGCGGACGTATCATGATGAACCGATTCGAGGATGAGGAAGCCGAGAGTTAACCCAATTTTACCACTATCGACAGTAATATGCCTGTCCTTCAGGGATATGCATATTACGGTTCTTTGTAGCTTTTAAAGTTGGCTTTGGGAATTGAGGCACCGATGTCTTCCGAAAAGTACACGTCCGGTGGTTCAAGCAAATACTATACTGGACATTGAAGATATCACGTTCCTGCGGGCAAAGATATGTTTCAATCTCGTCTTTGCGAGTGTAAATTGTATCGCTAATCCGATATAAAGATTTGTGTTCCAAGCGACTGAGATCGTAATCTATGTACTCGGTGCCGAAAGAACGGTCATTCAAAAACCTGTAGCGAACCCCCTCCTCCTCCTACATTTTCCCCAAACACATACCGAGATCAAATTCTACAAGCGGGTATTCCCAATTATAGGCATAGCCAAACCTGCCGTTTATCGATGCGTATCTCCCAAGTTTGTAGAGAAACTGAACAGATACGGGATACAAATAAGCATTTTCGGTGTGGTAACTGGCATAAGAGGTGGTAAACCAATCGGAAATTAATGGTCCTTCGCCAATATCGATATGGCCAAATTCGATGCCCACTGAAGGAATAATTTTAAGCTTATCCTTGCGGAATACCTTGCCAAGCTGAACCCCGGTGCCCATAAATGTGTACTTTGAAGCATCAAGTATCGCAGCAGTTTCGGAATGATGCACCATGTAAGCCGAGAGCATGATACTCTGTTTATACTCGTATGCCAAACCTCCTCGCAAAGTTAGCAAGTCTAACCCGTTAAAGCTGCCGGTGCCCGATTCAAAAAACAAATAGATGCTATCTGGGGTGCCTTTTTTCTGGGGGACGTTTTCTTCGCTAACCTGTGCCAGAATACATGAGCACATGAAGGTTGCTATTAGCAATACAAGCCATATTTTCATGTTATCTCCCTATAGATCGTTTAACTGTTTTATGATTCCAAAACAGGAATGACAAATCAATTTGCACTTTTTATCTGCGGCTTATTCTGGTCAAGAAAAACAATTTCTGCCAGCAACAACCTAATTCAAAGACGGTGTACGCAAAGCTAACATTGCCATACCCATGATAGGTGGATATCAAAGAAAGTCTGAACTCAATTATTACAATACGTTAGCAGTAAGATACTTAGCAAGCTGGATTCCCACCTCCATGTGGATTAGGTATAGGAGATATTAGCAAGAAAAAAAACCGAAGGAAAGCTTTTCACTTTCCTTCGGTTGAAGTTCATGGTTTATGCTATTTATTGGTTATTCTACAATTTCGAAATCTATCCGGCGGTTAAGCTGGCGTCCTTCAACAGTGGCATTTGTGGCACGAGGCTGAGTTAAACCAAGTCCAACAGCTTTCATGCGAGTTGCTGCAATGCCTTTGGCTATCAGCCAGTTCATTACAGAGTTTGCTCTGTTTTGGGAAAGGGTCATATTGCTGCTGGCGCTACCAACGTTGTCGGTGTGGCCGTGGATGATAATGTTTACATTTGGGTTCGTAGAAAGTGCGATGTATGCTTTTTCCAGAATAGGAATGGATTCGGGTTTTATAATCGACTTAGCGGTTTCGAACATAATTCCTTCCAGATTGAATGTTTTTCCTACTTCCAGCTCCATCACATCGTCTTTAATATTCAGAGGATCGGTACCGGCTTTTACTTCTGCACCATCTTCGATGCTGCCTTTATCGGTATCTTTATCCAGAGGATTGGTCTTGTATTGCATTACTTCCACGTAGTCGTTCAGGCCATCACCATCGGTATCTACTACCAAGGGATTAGTTTTGTGCTCTGTTACTTCCGCGTAGTCGTTTAAGCCTTCACCATCGGTATCGGGATTCAAGGGGTTAGTTTTGTGGGTCATTACTTCCGCGTAGTCGTTTAAGCCTTCACCATCGGTATCAGGATTCAAGGGGTTGGTTTTGTGAGTCATTACTTCCGCGTAGTCGTTTAAGCCTTCACCATCGGTATCGGGATTCAAGGGGTTGGTTTTGTGAGTCATTACTTCCACGTAGTCATTCAGACCTTCACCATCGGTATCAGGATTTTTAGGATCAGTTTTGTAAATGTTTATCTCATCATAATCGGACAAGCCATCACCATCACTATCAAGGGTTTTGGGATCAGGCACTACAACCTGTACTTCCTTAACTGGAGGTTTTGGAGGGATAACCACAACAGGAGGTGGCGGGGGAGGCGGAACCACTGCAAGAGTTGGTGTTTTTGGAGGGGTAACCACGACAGGTGGTGGCGGGGGAGGGGTTGGTTGGGCTTTTTTGGGTCCAGGATTGAAATACGACAGACCCACCGTTACTCCATAAAAGCCATCTTGTTTCTTGCCGGTAAAGGTGTTCATATTGTTTTCGGTGCGTTCAATGTTATCCAGCACGTCAGAATTTACCAAGTTGTAACCAGCGGTTACTTCCAGTTGCATGCCTCTTTTAATTCCGGTTTGGAAACCAATCCCAATGGGGAAAAGCGGCATAACATCCAGAACACTTTCCTTCATATCAATTGCTGCCCCAGTTCCGATATAGGCAAAAGGAGAGAACTTAGCATGTCTGAGGGGACGCACGACAAAACGGTAGTCTCCCAAACCTAAGCTTGTGGAATATCTTTTAGGAGCCCGAAGGGCGGTGTAGCCTAAGCCAACCCTTGCATACAGCATGGGTAAAATTTCTAATTCCACATGACCCCTCACTAATGGTGCCAAATTTTCGCCACCAGGTGTGTTGTCACCCAAAGCAGCGCCAAGTTCGTAGCCATAGCTCCAGCCAGGGCTTGTGTAAAGCGCATTACCAATGCTGAATACCATCATCATAAGCATTGTAAATAGACAAATCTTTGTTTTCATGCTTTGTTACCTCTTTGTTCAGTTCATTTATTTTTTTGACTCTAATACCTAACGTAGCCATCAGGCCTCACCCTATAATCTGTAAAAACTGCATTTAGTGAGGTTTAACTCTATATACCTCAATCTTAAAGACACAATTTTCCCTTATTAACTAACGATAATCGGAATTAAGGATCATGCAACAAATATTTTCACTCAGCAGCAGTATTTTTCCAAGGTACTCCCCCATTTTTTCCTGTCATTCCTGCGGAGGAGGCTGTGCGAAAACTGCAAAACCCTCTGTCATTCCCGCGGAGGCGGGAATCCAGCCCTGATTAATCCCATTAGGGATGACACAGATAACGCATTGCAGGATAAACATCTATCTTCCATTCTTACAGACCTAATAAATGGGCTGGATACCCGCCTCCGCGGGTATGACAAAAAGTTTTCAAACAAGCTCGGAGGCGGGTATGACAAAAAGTTTTCAAACAAGCTCGGAGCCGGGAATGACAAAAAGTTTTCAAACAAGCTCGGAGCCGGGAATTCAGCCCTGATTAATCCCATTAGGGATGACACAAATAAAGCATTGCAGTATAAGCATATATCTACCGTTCTTACATATCTTATAAATGGGCTGGATACCCGCCTCTGCGGGTATGACAGGAAAACCTGGATATTTCTGCTTGACAGATATAAGCCCTTCAAATTGATTGATCGAACTTAACCAAAAAATGGTCCAGTAACTCAGAGGTAGAGTATCTGCCTTTTAAGCAGAGAGTCGGCAGTTCGAGCCTGCCCTGGATCACCAGTTTGCGACCCCTTCGTCTATCGGTCAGGACTCAAGATTTTCATTCTTGCAAGAGGGGTTCGATTCCCCTAGGGGTCGCCATGTTTTTTTTGGTTCTAACGATTATGAAAGCTACAAGTATTATGTCCCGTTCGTCTAGTGGCCCAGGACTCGTGATTCTCAGTCACGCAACAGGGGTTCGATTCCCCTACGGGATGCCATATTTTTTCCCCGATATGGTTCAATTCTTGCACTTCATACGCATAAAATAAGCCTTAGGAAAAGAGTTTTAGTGGATTCCGAGTATTTACCTTCACGTCATTTAACTATTCAATATCAGTTTGGCCTCGATGGCCACAGACGGTATCTCAGCATTCCGCGAGGGGCGGTTGTTGCGATTGCATTTTTACTGCTATTTTTCTTGCTCTCCAGTATTGCCATGCTGTTCATGGTTGGCAGTTTTAACCATCGGACGGCGCGTTTGGAACGCTTGGAAACAGAAAACAACACCCTGCGCACAAAGGTGGAGTTTTATGCTGCCACGGTGGATTCTATTTTCCATCAGCTCGATACTTTGCAGGCAGTTATAACGCCGGAAACCAGCACTTATCCTTCCTTGAGCTTTAATAAAAAATCCAAGCAAACAGATTTATCTTACGATCCCGCGCTAAAAAGCCAGATTTCGATGCTGGAAACACAGCTTTCCTACATCATTGGTCAGTTGCCTACGTCCGAAAAGCAAGTTGCTTCCAGCTTTGCAGAGCTTAACGTAGGCAATATTCCTGCGGACAGCATGCCCTCGATCTATCCCACTTTCGGGCGGATTTCCGACGGTTGGGGTTTGCGGGTTCATCCCATTACAAATACCATCGAATTTCATCAGGGTATAGACATAGCTAACCAGATGGGCACTCCAATATATGCCACTGCAGCAGGAGTGGTAACTACTCAGGATTTTGATACTGGCTATGGCAAAAGGATCAAGATCAACCATGGGAATGGCTATGAGACGCTGTATGCGCATCTGTACAGCTACATGGTGCGTGTGGGGGATAGCGTTACGAAGGGGCAGATTATCGGTCTGATGGGCAGCACTGGTGTTTCCACAGGTCCGCATCTGCATTATGAGGTGATAAATTCCTCTGCTAAAGTGAATCCCACTGCTTATTTAAATCGTATCGACGAACCAAGCTATGCCATGCGCTAAGCAGCATTGCCGGGCTTTTTTAGTTACAAACCATGCCCCTCCCCAGATAGTTTCAGGTTACGAAAATATCTCCTCAGCCGATCATATCATTGCGGTGGATAACGGTTTACAGCAAGTTCATGCCTTGGGACTTCAGCCCCATATTATTATCGGTGATCTCGATTCTTTGGCTCTTAAGCTGTTGGATTTGTATCCCGCTGTACCTATCCATAAGCATCCTTCAGCGAAGAATGAAACCGATACAGAGCTTGCCTTGCTATGGTGCCTAAAGCAGGAGATATATACAGAGATTATCATTTGTAATGACCTCCAAGGCCGTTTCGATCATGCGCTGGGTTTGGTGCAAAACCTGTTGCTTGCCAAAAGCTTTAGCAGTACTGGTTCCGCAGAATTCCCGTTGCGCATAGAAAGCCAACGGCAAATCCTTTTCACTCTTCCCGATACTTTAACCCTAAACAACCGCAGGGGACAGCTTGTTTCCCTTATACCCCTCTCTGCTGAAGTGCAGTTAATTCACTCTACTGGCTTGAAATACCCGCTTGATAACCTTGTTTTATCTTCACACTTGTCCCGGGGGATCAGCAATGAAATTATTGCTCCCCAAGCCGTTATATGCAAAGCCAAGGGTGAAGCTTTAGTGGTGCTAAGCCCATAGATTTTCTAAAAAAGCCATAGAGCAGCGCGTAGTGCCTGCTAAACAACAATAGCCACCGACCACACCGAAAGCACCGAAACAAACAATCAACGCCTCTTTCTTTTTATACTCCTTGTTCCTTGTGCTTATTCCCATAGCATTGGCTATGCATTGGCTATCGCATCCACAATGCATAGCCAATGCTACGGGAATGAAAGCAAGGGCGGCACAAAGCCTCCCTCAAAGTTTCAACTGAGTGTAACCTGTAACAGTGGCCGTAACTGTTTAAAGGGTGACGAGATGAATAGGACTGACTTCAGATTGTGTCACCGTTGTTTTTAGGCTGTCTTGGACGTTTTTGCATTAAGACCACTGTAACAAATTATCTGCTGAGAATTTTTTCACAGTGCCTTCAACTTGCGGATTACGATATGTTTGTTCTGATCCAGGGTAACTGGAATACTACTCGCAAACGTAAAGTATCAGAGATTAAGAGCAGCCCTTTGAACTATTTATACATTTACAGAAACCATGGTAATTGGCACAAATACCGCCCATAAGGCTGAATATACCCCAAAACAGCGGTCCCAACACAATATCCTGAAAGACGGGCTTGAATGAAGGCAGCATATATAAGCCCCAAGTTATTAGATAAGCACCGATTACGATCAGGCAATGCCCGAAGATAATCATTGCCCGGCGGTTATTCGCCCAGCCCAGATAGATAAGCGAAAGCCCGATGATACCCGGAATGATAGCTGCGGTAAGGCTGTTAAAAATTAACAATACGCTAAACAGAACCAGGAGTATTCCCAAGCCGATAGATACATAGCCACGTTTTTTCATTGTTTACCTCTTATTTCGCCGAAAACGGCTTTTTTTTATTCAAATGTGTGCTGCACGCTTTTTGAGCCAGTAAGGAAAATGTATCTCAGCCATATATAGTAAGTTGTGGCACCGGAGATATCCCGATGCCAGTATCCCATTGGGTTAAACAAAAATAGCTTACTTCATTTTCCTGTAACTTGCCTTTTGCAAGTTGAGTCCACAATGTTGGTGTAAATCCCAACTCATTGTTTCTCAAGTTCTTCGGGAACATTTTTTAGTCCATACTTCTTACACTTTATCAAAGGTCAAGCAACCAATAGCACCATTTATCAGCTAATTATTCCCGTCAATCTCTTTTTCACTAAGCTACCTTATTTGCGACGAGACTGATCAGCAAGAGTGCTATTATTTTCATAAACTTAGCTGTTACGAATAGCGAATAAGTGGGCGAACGATGAAGTAACTACCCCAGTTGCGAAAATTGACAGATAGCTTGGTTGGGAGAGTTCGGTGTATTCAGATGGGAAGAAGCAACTTAAATCCCGATAGGGATGACAGTTTTTAGCGACGGGTTTCAACCCGGCGTTAGCAAGTATATGATACATGCTTAAGCCCCAGCGGGGCGATAGGTGTTATTATTGCAAGTATTTAACTAAGCTTACCTGTCGCCCCGCTGGGGCTAAATATGATATACTTCCTCTTACCGCTGGGTTGAAACCCGTCGCTAAAAACTGTCATCCCTGGCGGGATTCTTTAAAGATTTTGAAAACATTATAGCTGGATCATATGTAGAGTAATTGTGGATTGGCAAAACCTCGCCCACTTATGCTCCACTGCTGTAAAGAAAGCAGCGTAACTTGGTTACGAAAATTGAACAGTCTCGGAATCTGCGGTTGATTTGGATGGCAAATTTGTGTTGACACTAAACCAAGCTTTGCAAAAATGAGAGCATGAGAAATATTGTGATAGTCTTGCTGGCACTATTTGTGCTTTCCAGTTGCGACCTTTTCAAGGTGCGGGATTCGGATCCACCGGGAGCAGCGCCCCCCTGGAACGATTTTGCCACTACCTGGGAAAAGGCTTTGCAAAATTTGGAATACTGCTATGAAGACAGCCGGAATGTGGTTCACTATTCCGGTATCTTCAGGACGGACTATCGTTTCTATTTCGCACCACAGGATTTAAGCGACTATGCCATTGATCCCGATTGGGGTAAGACGCAGGAACAGGATATGATTCAGCTGGTGCACAGCCGCTACCAAAACATTGTGGTGGAGCTGCTTAGCATTGCTGAACAGGATGAGATTGGTTCTAACGAGGCTAAGATATACAGAGAGTACAGTTTAACCGGAATTGGGAGAACTTCTCAGAACCGGGAAACCCTGGCTACCGGCAATCTGGAGATTCATTTTCGCAAGGAATATGGCTATTGGTATATTGATAAATGGTACGATTATCGTGCTACCAGTGGAACCACATGGGGGAAATTGAAACATGATAATTCCTAAGCTGAAGGCAAAGCACTTTGGGATCATGCTGTTTCTGCTGCTGGCGTTGCTAATGTCCAGTTGTATAAATCCCTTTCGTCCTCGTTTATTTGATATTTCTGGAGATGAAATCCAGAATCGCTCTCCCATAGAGTTACTGCAGAATCTGGAACGAGCCTACACCGAAAAGAACATGAATATCTATCGCAGCTTGCTGCACGAAGATTTCAAGTTTGAGCTTATCGCCAGCGAAGTAAGCCAGATAGGTATTGATGTAAATGGCGATGGTTTGCGGGATTCATGGTGGGGCTACGAGCAGGAAATTGAGCTTACAGACCGGATGTTTAATATCGGCTCCAGCGATGGATTGTACCCTCCTCCTGATGAAATAAACCTGCGCTTACAGATTCCTCCTCAGGAAGTGTGGGAAAATGATCCCGAATTGGGGCATCAAGATTGGATAGTTATTCCTTGTAGCTTCGATTTGCTCTTAACCTACGCAGGCACAAGCTCTTCCTTTAATGCCAATGGTGTTGCCAGGTTTTATCTACGTCCAGAGGCCGACCGCTGGTATATTGCTATTTGGAGAGACGAATCCAATCTATGAGTGAGCTGGGCAGAGTTTTAGCTTTGGATTATGGCGAAAAGCGCATCGGGCTGGCGCTTAGTGATCCACTAAGGATTTTTGCCAAACCACTTATGGTGTTGCCTAATAATGGCTTAGATAGTAGCATTGCCGAAATCCGTAAGCTTTTGCAGGAACACAAGGTAAGCCTGGTACTAATCGGAATGCCCTATGCTATTGATGGCAGCGACACTCCTAAAACAGCCGAGACAAAGGACTTTGCTATGCAGATGGCAAATGCGCTCAGCGTTCCTGTGCAAACCTACGATGAACGCTATTCCACCTGCGAAGCCGATGCCGAACTAAAAAAAATGGGATATAGCTGGCAAGAAGCCCGTAAGGTGATCGATGCCATGGCTGCTTGCATCTTTTTGAAGGAATTTTTACTAAACTGATGAGCAAACTTAAATTAACCATCCTAAGCGCAGCAATTCTATTGGGGTTGTGTTGCGCCACGATTCTCTATCTTGTTTTAATGCCAAGCTTTTCCGAAAAAAAGCTTATCAACATCAGCCCCGGAGAAAATGCCAGCACTATCGCCCAAAAGCTGTATGATGCCAACATCATCCATAGCAAAACCATGTTTCTGGTGCTTAGCAAGCTTCGTTCTGCCGATCGCAACTTAAAAATCGGCAGCTATCTTTTCGGGGGAAAAACTAACCTCTGGATAACCGTAAGCCGTTTACGGGCTGGAAAGTGTGAAGCCATAAATATCACTTTCCCTGAAGGAATGTCCCTGTATAAAACCCTGAAAAAAATAGACCGCAGCGGCTTAACGCCCTATGACAGCTTGTATGCTGCAGCCAGGGACACTTCATTGGTCAGGCGTTTAACCGGTTTTAAGGTTTCCTCGCTGGAAGGCTTTTTATATCCTGAAACTTATGGTTTCTCGGTTTCTTTAAACGCCGATTCGGTATTGGCTATACAGACTGCGGAGTTCTTTAAACGCTTGCAAAAAAACGGGATTAACCCGCACGAGATTCCCAATTTTTACCAGCATTTAATCTTAGCCTCAATCGTGGAAAAAGAAGCCGGACCCGAAAGCGAAAGAGAGCTTATTGCTGGTGTTTTTATGAATCGTATGGCGCGGGGAATGCCTTTGCAATCGTGCCCAACAGTAGATTATATTCTGGAGCCGCAAGGAATCAAGCGCGAAGTGCTTAGCTATAAAGAGACGCAAATTCGCTCTCCCTATAACACCTATATCAATTCTGGTTTGCCTCCCACACCGATTGCTAATCCCTCGGTGAAATCCATAATAGCAGTACTTAATCCCAAAGCCAGCAGCTATTTGTACTTCTTTTCCGACCGCAAGGGGAAGAACGTTTTTTCCCACAGCTACGAAGAACATCTGCAAAAACAGAAGAGAAATTGATTATTATCTTGACATTTATTGGCAGTATAACAGCCTTGCCCGACATTCATAATTTAGAATATGAACAGAAATTAAATCCTTGATGGAGGAAGAAATGAACATTCGTCGTGTAATACTCGCCTTAGTGGTGCTTACAATGCTTATTGCGTTGGCAGCCTGTGGCTCTAACAAAAAGATGCCTAAACCGGAGGGTGATATTGTTTACCGTCCACAATGGTGGGCAACTCAGAATGATCCTGCTTACGTTTGCACCTACGGCCAAGGTCTGCAGGTTTCCGAAACAGCTTCCCTGAATACTGCCTCTGCCAATGCCTTGTTAGAAGGTGCACAATATGTGGAAACCGAGATCAAGGGCATGATTAAATCCTATGAACAAGAAGCAGGTGTGGTGGAACCGCAACTTTTGGCTCTTTCCGAAAAAGTAGTTAAAGCCATCTCCTCTGCACGTTTCTCGGGAACCATTACCGGCTATACTGAAACTCGCAAAGTGAATGAACAAGGCGGAACCCGCTACAAAACTTGGATTCAGAAAAAAATACCCAAGACCGAAATTCACAAGAATCTGGTGAACAACATTCGTAACGAGGAAGCTTTGTACAACGAATTCAAAGCATCTCAAGCATTTAAAGAGCTGGATGCCGAAATAGACAAAGACTAATTAGAAAAGTGTTTTGTATTATGGGGTATCGAAGCCTAAAGCGATACCCCTTTTTTGAGCTTTAGATGGCACAAAACAGTTTAATCATGCAGTTTAGCCATCTTTCAAGTAAACTTTAGAACGTGTGAGTAGAATTATGCCCCTTCAAGAAGAATTTGAAAAAACCGGCAATTGGCTGTTCAGGTGGAGAAGCTATCTTCCCTTGTTCTTGGTCGTATTATTTTTAGCCTCGATGAACAATTACCACTACCTTGGCAATTCCAAATTGATGGATTATGGATGGGAAGCGGTGTGTTTGTTGGTATGTCTGTTTGGCTTGCTAATCAGAGCTATCACAATAGGGCACACTTCTGCCAATACTTCCGGACGCAACACAAAATCCCAAATTGCAGAAAAACTGAATACATCAGGGATTTATTCTATCGTTCGCCATCCGTTATATTTGGGGAATTTCTTTATGATGTTGGGCGTTGCCATGTTCAGCCATCATGCGTGGTCGGTAGTGGTTTTTGCGCTTGCTTTTTGGCTATACTACGAACGGATCATGTTCGCCGAAGAAGCCTTCCTGCGCAAGAAATTCGGTGGGGTTTATGTAACATGGACGAACCACACACCTGCATTCTTCCCCCGTTTTAAGCATTTCAAGCGGGCTGATCTGCCCTTTTCCTTCAAGAATGTGCTGAGGAGGGAGTTTAATGGGTTCTTTGCCTTCATCATGGCCATGTTTGTGCTGGAATTGTATAGCGAGTGGGTGGTAAATGGCCATTTTGTGTGGCATTGGCCCTGGAGAATCATCGTGGGAGTTGGTTTTGTAACCTGGTTCTTGCTGCGTGCCCTTAAAAAGAAGACGAAACTGTTGGATGTGGAAGGCCGGTAAAAAAGCTATGTGGATTGGGGTGCACGATTTTTTACAAAGAGTAAAAGAGTAAAAGAGGAAAAGAGGGGGTTCTGGGTGCCGAGATATCCTGTTTTGCTAAGAAGATAATGGTAACTTCAAAGGATGATTTTTTACCACAGAGAAAAGCAGAGAAAAGCAGAGAAACATCCACGAAAACTGCGTTTTCGCCACTGATAATGAAAATTTACCCATATATTTGTAGGGGCTTTTTTGCGCTCGCTTAAGGTAGCTGAATACTCATTATCATGTAAAAGCAGAGAAAGTAAGGTAAAAAAAAGAGCATTCGACAATCCATTTGAAACGAGAATCTAACACCATAATCAGTTATGAAAAATAGACAGCTAATTACCGATAATGCAATGCCCTATCTGCATAATCTCTCTGCTTTTCTCTGCTTTTCTCTGTGGTTAAAAAAAAGATAGCAGAACCCTACCATTACAAACACGCAGCTCAAATCTTGTATCTACGAAACCTCTTTTACTCTTTTACTCGTTTACTCTTTTACTCTTTTACTCTTTGTAAAAAAATTGAAAGCACTAAGTAAGTACTAAATCCTTGTCTGTTTAGCCAATACTGCTGCTTCCTTGGCAGCGGCTTTGGCAAAACACACGTTGTTTTCCGCAAAGATTATCCCGCGGGAGCTATTTACCAGGATATTGGGCATTTCAGGTGTATCTATGGCATCTCGCAAAACGGTATGCAAATCTCCGCCTTGGGCACCAACTCCTGGAACCAGGAAAATCCTGCCAGGAAGCAAAGATCGCATCCTTTTCAGATCACCACTTTGCGTAGCGCCTATCACAGCGCCGAGTTTTTCAGGTGGAAAATCCTGCATCCAGCCGGCAATTTCTTCGGCCATGCTTGCGCTTTGGAAAAACTCGAAGGCAGAAGGATTTGAGGTTAAACACAAGGCAAAAGCAAAGCTGAATTCACGCTTCAGCAGAGGCTGTAATACATCTGATCCCATCAGAGGATTCAGCGTTATAGCATCCACCTGCATGCTATCAAAAAAGGCAGAAACATAGGCAGTCATGGTGGAGCCAATATCGCCCACTTTACAATCCAAAATCACCGGAATATCATCGGGAATCAGCTCCAGGCTTTTGTACAGGGCATCAAGACCTCTAATGCCATCGGCCAGATAAAAAGCCAGATTGGGCTTGAAGGCACAGGCAAAATCGGCGGTAGCCTCTATAAGCTGGCGGTTAAATTCCCAGATCGGATTTGGGGTAGTTCTGGTACACAGCGGAAGGCGGGAAAACTCTGGATCAAGCCCTATGCACAACAGCGATTTAGAAGTGGTGTATCGCTGTTGGTACTTAGACCAGAACGATTTTGACACTATCTTCGCCATCAATTTCCTCGAGTGATACTTTGATTATTTCTTCCTTGGAGGTAGGCACGTTTTTGCCCACATAATCTGCTTTGATGGGCAATTCTCGGTGTCCCCGATCAATCAGCACAGCCAGTTGAATGTGTTTGGGACGGCCGAAATCCATCAACGCATCGATGGCTGCACGTACTGTGCGTCCGGTAAATAGAACATCATCCACCAGCACCACTATGGCATCTTCCAGATCAAAATTTAGCGAAGAGCCTTTAATTACAGGCTGATGGGCAATGGTGGAAAGATCATCCCGATACAAGGTTATATCCAATATACCCACGGGGATTTCTTGATTTGAGATCAGCTTCAGATAGTCTGAAAGCCGGTTCGCAAGAGGCACACCCCGAGAACGGATACCTACCAGGCGGATCTTTTCCAGCCCACGGTTTTGCTCTATAATCTCGTGCGCCATACGCTGTAAACTGCGTTCCATCTGTGCTTTATCCATAATCTGACTTTTGAATTGCATGTTCAACTCCTTATTACGCTAAACGTCGTTGAATATATTTATTTTGTTGCGGGTAATGACTATGTAAGCTGAGCAGACAGTTATCTTGAAGTCCAAAGTGCCTATAAGATACTGATAATTACAAAGTTAGCGAAAGGCACTTTGAACTCCAATGTAACAACAAATTTATGCAGGGCTTACCACAGCCAGCACATCGCCCTTGGCAATATTAGCGCCTCCGGCAAAGGGGGTTGCCGTAACAATTCCATCCACTGGTGAAGGGATATTGTTATACATCTTCATCGCTTCTAACACCAGCAGGGTTTCGCCACGTTTTACAGTTTCGCCTATTTGTTTTTCATACTTGATAAACATGCCGGGCATGGGAGAAGCAACTGGAGTTCCGCCTTCAACGCTTACAGCAGCTACTGGTGCAGGTTTGGCAACAGGCGCAGCTTGAACGGGAGCGCTTACCACAGGTGCAGCAGCAACAACAGGTTTGGGGGCGGGACGGCTACTGATAACCCTGGGTGTACCGCCTTTTTCGCTTACTTCCACAAGGTAGTAGCTATCATCCACGAACACATCAAACTGACGCAGATCTTCCGGTTTGGCAGGAGCATCTGGTTTTTCCACCAGCTTACCTGCTTTGGCTTTGGCGCATAGCTCGGTTTCGCGTTTCACTTCTTCCATCGTTCTGGCTTTCATGTCTTCTGGAAGCGGTTCCATGCCATATTTAATCTTCAGGAATTTCTTGCCGGTAAGGTTGTAGAGGGCAACAATTAGTTCATCATCGATATTTTTAGCCAAGCCTTTACATTGCTCGTGCACATCTTCCATACCTGGCTGAATCACATCTCCGGGACGGCAATGGATGGGGGTTTCGCCACGCGGATAGCCCACCAGAGCTTTCTTTTGCACATCGGCATCTATAGGAAGCGTGGTTTTTCCATACAGCCCGTAGCAGAGGTCTTTCACCTGTTCCGTAATGCGGGCATATTCGCCTTGCTTGGTATCGAAGAGGGCGTTATTAACAGCTTGAATACCAACGATCTGGCTTGTAGGAGTTACAAGCGGAATCATGCCGAGGTCTTTACGCACTTTGGGAATTTCTTTAAAAACATCGTCCAGTTTATCCAGCTCTTCCATCTGGCGCAATTGGTTTACCAGATTGGACAGCATGCCACCTGGCGTTTGGTGAATAATCACATCGGTATCTATAATGGAATACTTCGTATTATCGGCAAAATGTAGGTATTTGGGAATATCCTTCTCCATTTCCTTGCCGATTTTATTGAGCAGCTTGATATCGAAACCGGTATCGCGGTTTGTGCCAAGCAGTGAGTTCACCAGCGGTTCTACGGCTGGATGCGAAGTTCTGTAAGCATAAGGCGCCATGCAGGTATCGATGATATCCACACCAGCTTCGATGGCTTTGAACAGCGACAAATCGCCCATGCCGGAAGTAAAATGCGTGTGCAGATGGATGGGGATTTTCACGTTTTCTTTTAGCGCTCGCACCAGATTGTAAGCATCATAAGGAGCCACCAAACCAGCCATGTCCTTGATGCAGATGGAATCAGCACCCATTTCTTCCAGCTGTTTGGCTTTCTGTACATAGTACTCAACGTTGTAAATATCACCGCCCATGCGCTGTTCTGTAAGCGAGTAACAGATAGTACCCTGGAAGTGTTTATGGTTCTTTTTAACGATCTTCACGGCGGTAATGAAGTTACGGAAATCATTCAGCGCATCAAAAATACGGAAGATATCGATGCCATTATCGCAAGCACGTTGCACAAAGGTTTCCACGATATCATCGGCATAGTTTTGATAGCCAACCAGATTTTGTCCTCGTAGCAGCATGGAAAAAGGAGTTTTCTTGATATGCTGTTTCAGAACGCGGATACGTTCCCAAGGGTCTTCACCAAGGTAACGGTGCATGGTATCAAACGTTGCTCCGCCCCATACTTCCATGGAGTAGAACCCAACCTTGTCCATATCTTCGGCCACATGTAGCAAGTCTTCGGTACGACCGCGGGTGGCGAACAGGGATTGATGTCCATCCCTAAAGCTTAAATCCTGTATTTTAATAGGGTTAACCGCTTTGGGGCGGTCTGCTTCATAGCGCATGGTCGTCATTTCCAAGATGCCATGTTTATCCATTGTAAACTCCTTTTATCTGGTTCTTTTTATAATTCTGCGTTGGGTAATATCGCGGTATTGCATAGTTAGTTGCCTGCCGTAAGCCGCATAGGGGCTTGGTGGCAAAGCTCTAATAGGTTCTCTGTAGATAGCTGTGTTTTCTTCGCTGCTGATTAGGGCAACTACTGCTGAAATAGCGGCAAGTTCCTGCATGTTTTTCATCTTTTCCAAACCTATGCAGGGATGTTGCCATGCTTTTTAGGCGGCAGGCTTTCGCTTTTGGTGGATAATATTTCCAGCGCATCAATCAGGCGTTTGCGTGTATCTGAAGGCAAAATAACGGCATCCACATAGCCACGGGAAGCAGCTACATAGGGGTTATTGAAGCGCTGCTCGTAATCCAGAATCATTTCTGCACGTTTGGCATTGGGGTCTTCCGCTGAACTTATTTCTTTACGGAAGATAACGTTAGCTGCTCCTTGTGCACCCATCACGGCGATTTCAGAAGAAGGCCAGGCGAATACCATATCAGCACCTAAATGCCTGCTGCTCATGGCAATATAGCTTCCACCATAATCTTTACGGGTAACCACGGTAAGTTTGGGCACAGTGGCTTCTGCATAGCACCATAACAGCTTAGCTCCGTGGCGGATAATGCCATTCCATTCCTGATGCGTGCCGGGAAGATAGCCCGGTACATCCACAAAAGTGACCAAAGGAATATTGAAGGCATCGCAGAAGCGGATGAAGCGGGTAGCTTTGTCCGATGCGTCGATATCCAAACATCCTGCCAGTACCAGCGGTTGATTGGCAACTATGCCAATCGTTCTGCCATTCAGCCGGGCAAAGCCTACGATCAGGTTTTGGGCATAATAATAGTGCGGTTCAAAAAACAGCCCGTCATCCACCACGCTGTGAATCACATCCCGCATGTCATAACCCTGCCTGGGGCTATCGGGGATAATTGTATCCAGTTCGGGGCAAAGACGCCAGGGATCGTCGGTATTATCCAGCCTGGGAGCATCTTCCATATTATTGGCAGGCAAATAGGAAAGCAGGATTTTGATTTGGGCAATGGCATCGGCATCGTCTTCACAGGCGAAATGCGCATTACCGCTGCGGCTGTTGTGGCTCATTGCACCGCCAAGATCTTCCTGTGTGGTTTCTTCTCCGGTAACCGCACGAATCACATCCGGCCCGGTAATGAACATAAAGCTGGTGTTTTTCACCATGAACACAAAATCTGTCATGGCGGGGGAATACACTGCTCCACCAGCACAAGGCCCCATTATGGCAGTGATTTGGGGAATAACACCGCTGGCACGTGAGTTACGAAAAAAGATGTCTCCATATCCGCGCAGGGCATCAACACCTTCCTGAATGCGTGCTCCGCCGGAATCCTGAACGCCAACCAAAGGAACCCCGCTTTTTAGCGCCATATCCATCACTTTGCAGATTTTTGCGGCATGCATTTCACCCAGGGATCCGCCACGGGCTGTGAAATCTTGCGAAAAGGCAAAGATATGCCTGCCGTTTACCGTGCCATGACCGGTGATCACGCCATCGGAAGGAATCTCAATTTTCTCCATGCCGAAATTGTCGCAGCGATGCTGCACAAACATATCAAGTTCACGAAAAGTCCCTTCATCAAACAGCAGATCAAGCCGTTCACGAGCGGTAAGTTTACCGCCTTGTTTTTGCTTTTCGATAGCCTTTTCCCCACCCATTTGCAGGGTTTTTTGCTCTTTATCCAGCAATTTCTGGATCGCTTCCTTGGTAGATAACATTATCTTTCCTCATTTATCATTTATTCATAAATCGGCTATAGCTCCAGATAAGCCCGGCGAAAACCATTTTCAGACTCTAAAATCCATGTTCGCCAACCTGAATAATCTGTCAATCCATAAATTTTTTGCAGGCATTCCCCCATTTTTTTCCTGTCATTCCTGCGGAGGCAGGAATCCAGCCCATTTATAAGGTCTGTAAGAACAGATGATAGATGCCTATACTGCAACGCTTTATTTGTGTCATCCCTATCGGGATTTATCAGGGCTGGATTCCCGCCTCCGCGAGAATGACAGAAGGTTTTGGAGTTTTCGCACAAGCTCCTCCGCAGGAATGACAGGAAAAAATGGGGAATGCCAGGAAACATTGTTGTTGACAGCATGAGCTGTTTCGTAAATGGGTGGGGAAAGTGAATATTTTAAGGATGAGACTACCAATGACTAATGCCGAAAAGCTGCTAAATGCTCTGCTGGAGTATAAAAAGGAAGAACGGATCGCTGGTGCGGCAAAGTTTTTTAAAGCTGGGCGGGGTGAATATGGCGAGGGCGATATCTATTGGGGGATTACTGTTCCCCAACAGCGTGCCATCGCTAAAGAATATTACAAGCTGATAAGCCTTACTGAACTGGAAAAACTGTTGAAACACGAAGTGCATGAAGTGCGTTTAACCACCCTGTTTATGCTGATCTTGCAGTATCAAAAAAGCAAAGATAATTCTCTTAAGGCTGCCATAGTGGATGTGTACAAAGCCAGCCTGGATTATGTAAATAACTGGGATTTGGTGGATGCCAGCGCACCATATCTGTTGGGGGATTGGCTGATTGGCAAATCTTCTCAGCCGCTGGTTGACTTGGCGAACAGTAATCATTTGTGGCGTCAGCGGGTAGCGATGATTGCCACCTATGCCTATATCCGCAAAGGCGTATATCAGCCTACGCTGGAACTGGCAGAACTGCTGCTAACCCATAAACACGATCTGATTCATAAGGCAGTGGGATGGATGTTACGCGAAATGGGGAACCGGAGTTATCAGACCGAGTACGATTTTCTGCTGCGGTTCTACAAGCAAATGCCGCGTACGATGCTGCGCTATGCCATCGAGAAGTTTCACGAACCGGTGCGCCAGCAATTCCTGAAAGGGGAAATTTAGCACTTGCATAGCCACCCCTTTACTTGCCAGAACGATAAAAATACTTAAATTATAGACTAAGGGGAAGATCAGATGTTCGCTGTGCTTATTGCGCAGAGGAAAGTCCGGACACCTTAGGGCAGGATACTTCCTAACGGGAAGCTGCAGCGATGCAGAGCCAGCTCCACAGAAACAAACCGCCTGGGCAGCAATGCCTTAGGTAAGGGTGAAATGGTAGTGTAAGAGACTACCGGTATCTTTGGTGACAGAGATAGCCAGGAAAGCCTTATCCGGTGCAATGCCAAATAGGAAAGCTATGACGTGGCCCGCGTCGCTTTCGGGTAGGCAGCTCGAGCTGTTTTGCGAAAAACAGCCCAGATGGATGAACGTCACCTTCGGGAAACCGAAGGCACAGAATCCGGCTTACGATCGTCCCCTTTTTTTATTTACAGGAGAACAAAAATTGAACACAAGAGCAAGAGGAGCTAAAATGATAAAGAAAATTGTATTGGTGATAATTGCGCTTAGTGCTATTGCCTTTGTGGCACTATCGGCAAGAGCGCCCATGGAATCTACCCTGCAAACGCAAGTGGTGGATGAAGCTTCCGGCATTGCCTGCAGCAAGATTAATGCTGGGATCGTTTGGACGCATAACGATTCGGGAGGAAAACCAGTAGCTTATGCCCTGAATAACAAAGGGATGCTGGTAGCCAGCCTGGAACTGCAGGGGGTAAAGAACCGGGATTGGGAAGACATAGCGTTGGCTGTGGCTCCTGTTAACGGCAAAACATACCTGTATCTTGCCGATATCGGCGATAATAATGCCCGCTACAAATCTGTTTTTGTGTATCGTGTGGAAGAGCCTCAACTGAAGGCTAATGATAGTTTATTGGTCAGTAACCACGTAGAAACCATCGAAATACAGTATGAAGATGGTGCGCGCGACGCCGAAGCGCTGTTTGTAGAGCCAACCAGCCAAGATATCTATATCATTTCCAAGCGGGAAGAACAGGTTGGGCTATACCGCGTAGCCCATCCCTATTCCAGCTCAGGGATCAATATTGCCAAACGTATCAGCAAGCTGCCCTTAACCTGGGTTACTGCCGCAGATATATCGCCCAATGGCAAATACCTGCTGGTGAAGACCTATACTGGTGTGTGGCGCTATAAAATAAGGCGTACTCAAAAAAGCGAGATTACCCTGAACAAGCATCCCAAAGCTCTACCCTACAGGCTTGAACCCCAAGGTGAAGGCTTGTGTTTTGATGCCAAAGGCAAGGGATATTATACCCTTAGCGAAGCTGGAGAAAGCGGTACGCAGGTGTTGTATTACTATAGGTGAGATGCTGCGCAAGTGAGATGCTGCGCAAGTGAGATGCTTTGCAAGTGGAGTTCCTGCATCTTGCAGGAAAGGCCTACCGACGTCCACGTCGGGAGTTATTAATTTGACTGTCGGCGAGACGCCAACATACCTTGCCTGCGAGACGCAGGCATTCCCGCAAGTGAGTGCTTCGCTGCGTAGCTCTCACTTGCGCAGCATCTCACTTGCGCAGCATCTCACTTTTTACTAAACCTCACCTTTAACAAATTTGCATTGGTAACCACAGTTACAGAACTGCTTGCCATAGCGATTTCCGCCATCACTGGATGCAATATCCCAAGTGCAGCCAAGGGTATGGCAATAAGGTTGTAAAAGAAAGCCCAGAAAAGGTTTTGGCGTATTTTGCGGAAGGTTTCGAGGGAGAGGTTTATCGCTGTGGGGATTAGTTTCAAATCGCCTCGCAGCAAGGTTATATCGGCTGCTTCGATGGCAATATCTGTTCCCAATCCCATGGCAAAGCCAATATCAGCTTGTTTCAAAGCAGGTGCATCGTTTATACCATCGCCAACCATGCCTACTACAAAGCCCTGCTTTTGCAGTTCACTAACCTTTCCTGCTTTATCTGCGGGCAGCACTTTCGCCAGCACATGCTCGATGCCACATCGTTTGGCAATGGCGTCCGCAGTGCTTTGATTATCTCCGCTGATCAGATAGGTTTTGATGCCTCGGTTCTTCAAATCGTTCACCACCCTGAAGGCTTCATCCTTCAAGGTATCGGCTATATAAAACACAGCCAGCAGCTTACCTTCGGATGCTAACAGCACAGGAGTGGTAAAAGCAAGTTCTGCGTCCATCATGTGGCTTAGCTTAATGCCTTGTTCAGCAACAAAATCAGCGCTGCCAAGCTGGTATTCTTTGCCGCCTATATTTCCGCTTATACCCTTGCCAGGGCTGGTGCTAAAGCTTTCCCGCTGTGGGATATTCATGTTAGCAGCCTTGTTTATTATCGCTTTAGCAATGGGGTGTTCAGAAGCGGATTCCAAGGCTGCTGCAAGGCTTAGAAGTTCACTTTCAGAACCTTCAAGTGTTTCTATTTTAACCAGTTCCGGCTTTCCATGCGTAAGTGTCCCTGTTTTATCGAACACCAGCACATCCATGTTGCGCATGCGCTGCAAAGCCTCTCCGTTACGGATCAGGATGCCTTTATTAGCTCCAATACCGCTGCCTACCATCAAGGCAGTAGGCGTGGCCAATCCCAGGGCACAAGGACAAGCAATTACCAAGGTAGCAATTGCAGCCATCAATGCCGAAGCCAACGTGCTTTTTTGCGCAAACCAGGGCGCTATGCCTTGAGCAATAGCAGCCATTTGCACAGGAAAAACAATCCATGCGGTAAAAACAGCCGCGGCAAGAAGTAGCACTATTGGCACAAAAACCGCAGTGATCTTGTCCGCCAACAACTGTATCGGCACCTTGGAATGCTGCGCTTCGCTTACCATCTTGATCACCTGCGCCAGAAAAGTCTGTGCCCCAACTTGCGTAGCTTTCACCTCCAGATAACCATCCAGATTCATGGTTGCACCTAAAACCTGATCTCCGGTTTTACGGGCAACAGGCATGGATTCACCCGTTGCCATGGATTCGTCGATGGTGGATAAGCCGTTTACAATAATGCCATCAGTGGGGATTTTGGCTCCTGGTTTAACAATAAACACGTCATCGGGCTTGAGCTTGTGGATAGGAATCTCTGTTTCTTGCCCGTCCACAATGATCAGAGCAGTTTTTGCCCCAAGATTAAGCAATTTACGTATCGCTTCCGAGGCTTTTCCGCGTGCGGTTGCTTCCAGATAGCGTCCGGTTAAATGAAAAGAAATAATCATGGCAGCGATACCGGCAAAGCTATTAGCTGGAAGATCGGAAGAG
>JAVEUB010000223.1:0-5001 GCA_034005785.1 Cloacimonas sp. (SeqCode)
CGTGTGCTCTTCCGATCTTAACATCGCCAATCATCTCATACACAATCTCAGCAATATCTTGAATAGAACGGGCTTTATCCACATAGGGGCGATATAGATTATAAATTTGTTTCCAGTTCTGGCCATGCATGTCAGGATCGTAGAAATTATCTCCAAACACTCCCCACACTTGTTCAAAAACACGGCGATTAAGCAGGGCTTCATCTACTTTGTAATCAAAATCATTGTGAATCTCTTTGCGAGAGGAATTGGCTGTGTTATAGTACTTTAGCTTGCTATCTTCAATGTAGTAAACACTTTTATTCACCCAGGAATAAGCTCCCACATCCTTACCGAAACTAAACTCTTCCTTGATATTCTGCCCGTAAATGTTGGCTTTTTTTAGGCTGGAAGCCTTATCCGTGAAGGAGGCATCTACAATGTAATAGAAGGTGCTGTCGCTGATGGTTTTAAGCACAAATAACGACTCGAAGATAGATGGTATTACGGAGTATAAGCGTTTGTCCAGCCCTTCCCAAACAATCTCAAGCTTTGTAACAGCAGTGGAATCTGCTACTTCAACGCTGGTCTCCAGAATTAGCTCTTTTTCTTTCTCAATCTCGGCTTTCAGGCTATCGATAACTGAAAGGGGTGGGGCAAGAATCTCTTTCCAGTTATCTGTTTCGTACTCAAATTCATCCCTGGGAACCAAATCAAGCCTGTAGATAGCCCGGTTACGAGTCATTAAAATGGAACGATTATCAGGAGTCCAAACCAGCGAGGCAAGCCAGGCATCATCTGCAAGTAAACGGCGGTTTTCACCTGTTTTAAGGTCGTAAAGATATAGTTCGCGGATGTAGCTGTCATCTCTGATTGTGCCATAAACCGCATGCGTTCCCTGCTTGTTGATGGCGAAATTGGTGGTAACCGACCAGGGTGTTTCAATAAGCCGGATGTTTACCATGCCAGAATCGGCTATAGCGATTTTATTGTGACGATAATAGTCGTCGTACAAAATTGTCCAGCGTCCTTCGTCGTCGCGGTAAAAATCCTCCACATTCAAACTGTCAGCACCGAACCAATCAAGCGCTTCCAGGCTGATCACAGAATCTGCTTTTGCCTTATAGAGCCTGTTTTTACCGCCATCCAGACGTGTTAGCAAGAGGGTACGGTTGTCGATAAACTGCATGTTACTGAATCCCGAATGATCGAATGTGATTTGTTTCACCTCACCCTCTTTGCGGGGCATGAAGAAAGAATCGTACTTGTGATTAAAGCCCACAACAAGTTCATCCGGAGATACAGCGTAATTGTCGAAGCTGTTAACAGCCTTGCTGCGCACTATGGTATCCTGCCAATCGTCCGCGGCGATATCTACCATCAGCATGTTTATCTGTTCCCCTTTGGTAGTGGGATCGTAGGTATAGAGTTTATCAAAATATTCAAAAGTTATCCTGTCGTTACTACGGGCGATGCTGATATCCCGAGCACTGAAACGCTCAAGCTTACTGAGCTTGGTTGGTTTGGAAAACTTAAGTTTGGTAACCTTATTTAGCTGAAACTTATCTCCATCGGAGGCGCAATAATAGAGATCATCAGAGTTGTGGGAAAAGCGAGGGTATAATTCCGATAGATCAGTATTGGTAAGCTTAGTGTACTTTTTGGAGGCGATGTCCAACTGCCAAAGATCGCCATTCCCGCTGCCCTTATACGCTTCCCTGTAAGCATAGCCACTCTGTTGATAAACAATCTTAGTGTTATCGGGGCTAAGGCTGGCATAGCGTGCACCGATTTCTGCGATAAGCTGCGGTCGGCTGCCATCAATGGGCACTTTGTAAAAGCTCCTTCCCCAACGCAAGCTGTATTTGTTACAGAGCAGGTTCTTAGAATCACTGAACCAGTCCGAGACGTTCATGTTTTCTCGTACTATCACAGTTGCCTGGCCACCACCTGCGGGGATGAGATACAGATAGCTATCGCCATCACGGTTGGAGGCAAAAGCAATGTGCTCGCCATCGGGACTCCATTGCGGGTTCCATTCCAGGCTGGGAGTTTCGGTAATCTTGCGGGCAATTCCGCCACTAAAAGGCACTATCCACAAATCTCCCTCATAGGTGAAACAAACCTTCGTGCCATCGGGTGAGATAGAAGGGTCTCCTGCAAAGGAAGGTTCTACGGCATAAAGACTTGCAGTTAGCATGATGGCTAAGATGAATATAAGTCTGGCTAATCTCATTCTTTCTCCACTAATTCCAATTGCCGTTCGGGTTTGTTTATCTGGTAGGTATGTTTGAGGATACGTATGGTGGTGGGGGCTTTGGTTTCTTGAAGTATTTTGATACACTTTTTGTCCTCCAAGGGACGGCGCAAGAAGGCATTCAGCCCTTCATCAAGCTCATTTTCACAAGTTTTAATCTTAGCCTGTAGCTCCACAATGGCTACAGCATTGCCTTCGCTATCATCTTTCAGGCGAATCAATTCCCGGGTCAGTTGCATTAACAGGGCGCGGTAAAAAGGACTGATGGCAATTTCAATTTCGGTGCTGCTTCCATTATCCGAACCGGCATTGGCTATGGTAATGGAAGCTCCGGCTTGGGTAATTCCACCGCTAATTTCACTATCATCGCTGTTACCAAGAATTTCGCCATCACATGCTATATTGCAGTTTTCAATTTTTCCGCTAAAACGGAGCAGTTGCCGGCACAAGATTTTAGAATCGCACATACCAGCGCAGCTAAGCTCTCCCAAGACCTGAATGCCATTTTTATTACAACCGATAATCTCGCCTTCCACATGTAAGTCTTTAGCCGCAAAGATGCTGCTGGAATGGACATCGCCTTTTATAGTTAAATTGCCACCACAGGTAAGTTTTGCACAGGCAAGATTACCTTCTACCACCAAATCAAGAGGGGTGCGAAAACTTGTATCACCGGGGATTTCTTCCCCTTCAATGATGATAATATCCAGCACACTGATGCGTCCCAGATCATCCAAATAGGGATAGCCGGTTTTTTGGGCTATGAACTCACGGTTTGGGGCATCGAAGGTAACATTGTCACCCGCTAAGCCCTGGGCTTGTTCTTCATCGATGTTTCCAGGATTAATAAGCTCGCCAAAGATGTCGTAGATACTGCCACCTTGTTCAAAGATATTATTGGAATAATCAGCAACAACAGCGCTTGGTTCCACATAACTCAGCTTTTCCAGATCAGGGAAATTGATCCCTTGCCCCAGATTGATTTGCAAATCGGGATTAAAATGATAGCGCAGTGTGCTACTGCTTTCCTTCAGATTGCAGATGGCGATGGGGAAGGGGACGCCGTATTCTTTCTCCAGAGAGTTTTCGCTTGAGTATCTTAGGGCTTCGTCAAAACCAGTTTTGATCCCAGCCTCTTCAATTAAAGCCAGAATGTCTGCCTCGTCGGTTAGTTTGCCGCTTTTTGTGATAGTAAGCCAGGCGGACATGGTTTCCTGTCGCAATTCAAGCACAAGGTTGCCTGCTTTATTAGTGAATGTTCTATTCATGTACGATTCCCACAAGGTTTATTTGCCGATTATGGCTTCCTTCACGGCGAAAGGAATGGTAGTTAGTGCTCTCATAGGTGCAATCATGTATGTTTTCGATGTTTTTGTAAGTAACGCCGGCTTGGATTAACTGTTGAAATATTCCTAGGCGAATATCGATATAACGATGCGGCGAGGTGGCAGGATACAGCCCCATTTGTAGCATGCTGCTGTTATACTCGTTAAAAACCACTTCGCTTACTTCATAATTTGCATGGCAGATACCGGCACCAATGTAAGCCACGATATCTTCAGGCTTGCAACCATAATGTTTTTGCATCAGTGCCACAGCTTTACCGCTGATATTCTTACGGGTACCTTCGCGTCCGCTGTGTAAAGCCGAAACCACCATTTGTTTATGATCCATCAATATTACCGGTGTGCAATCGGCTGTGCGGATAAGTAGGAACTGATTGAGAATATTGCTAATAAAGCCATCTGCTATGGGTATTTGGGGTTTAGTTCCGAGGCCAGAGCCACAATCGGTTTCATTGCATAAATGCACCAAGTCTGAATGAGTCTGTTCAGCAATAACCAGGCGGGAAACCGGGATATTTCTTCCCTCCAGACAAAAATCCTGTTGTTCCCTCATTATACTGCGGTAATCGGGTTGTTTCTGGCCAAGATGAAAGAATATCTTCATAGGACTCTCAGCTCCGGAGCATATTTACGCACACGGTAAACATCGGTGTTTTTACTAATTACCAGCATTTTTAGCACTCCCCGCAGGAATTTCGGAATTCCTCTTATGCTGTTTAAAGACCAAAGAAGAAAGATAGCCGAACAAATCAGCAGAGTGTAACGTGGCCCAAACTGGCTGGAAAGGATGCCCATCATTAGGCTTCCAAAAGGAGCCATACTGGAGAAGGACATCGTGTACAGGCTTATAACCCTGCCGCGCATATCCTGCGATACAACGCTTTGTATAAGCGTGTTTGTTGTGGCCATGGTCATCATTCCCGTAAAACCAATAAAGAGCATCAGGAAAACACTTAAGGCTATAGAACTGGAAAAAGCAAAACAGATTAAGGCTAAGCTAAAAGCAAAACCAACATATACCAGTCTGGCTGGCATTCCTTTAATATTTGCGCGCGAGGCTAATAGCATGGAGCCTATTAGCGCGCCAATGCCTACTGTGGACATCAATAATCCTTGCGTGGCAGAGTTCCCATGCAGAACGTCTTTGGCAAAGATGGGCATCAGGGTTGTGTAGGACATCCCAAAAAGCGTGTAAACCGCCAGATTCGAAATAAGGAAACGGATTGGTAAATTGTGCCAGGAATAGCTCCAGCCTGCTACAATCTTTTTTACTGTAGATTCCTTGCTAATGGGTACAGGAGGGTATTTAATGCGGATAAACAGCAGAGAAATGATCACTGGAATATAAGAGATTGCGTTTATGGCAAAACACACACCTTCGCTGAACATGATAATCAAGAATCCACCAACCGCAGGGCC
>JAVEUB010000224.1:0-5000 GCA_034005785.1 Cloacimonas sp. (SeqCode)
TAATCCTGAACGCAAGCTTTTGCCAGGGATGACTACAAACGTTACAATAGAAATTCAAGCTAAAGAAAACGTGCTGCGTGTTCCCGAAACAGCTACCCGCTTTAAGCCCAGTAAAGAAATTTGGGAAAGCTTTGGGCTAAAATGGGATGAAGAACTGCTAAATGCTGGGCGTAAGGCTATGCAAGCTGCCGCCGAAAAAACCGCTAAAGAAATGAAGCAAGCCACACCTGCCAATGCTGCACCCAAAACAGACGCTGTAGCCAAAGCACCCAAGGGCAAGAAAATGCCCACTGATAGCCCCAAAGCCAGGAACGCTAATTCCCGCAAGCAAAGCGATAAACCTGTTTCTTTTGCTGGTGGCAGTGGCAGCCGCCGTACTCGCACATCTGTAGTTTGGGTTATGGAAGGTAATACCCCCAAACCAGTAGCCGTGAAAGTTGGCATTTCTGATGGTGCAAATGTGGAAATAATCGAAGGCATTGATGCCAAAGCTACCTTGATTACAGGTGTGAAATACAATGATCCTAAACAGGCAAATAGCAATGCCCCCGCAACTGGACCAGGTATGGGGCGTAGATTCTAAACATGGAAAAACCAATGCAAAAACGCCTTTTAAGCACCGAAAGCCTAACCAAAACTTACATTATGGGTGAAATCCATGTGCATGCTTTGCGCGGAGTGGATTTGAGCATAAATTCTGGTGAATTTATCGCCATTATGGGAGCAAGTGGAAGCGGAAAAACCACCTTTATGAACCTGCTTGGCTGCCTGGATAAAGCGTCCACCGGCACATATATTCTGGATGAGATTGCTGTGCATGCCATGAGTGATAGCGAACTTACCCTTATCCGCAACGAAAAAATAGGCTATGTATTCCAGAGTTTTTACTTGTTGCCACGCACTACAGCCCTGGAAAATGTGGAGTTACCCATGTTATACTGCCGAAAATGCTCTTTGCATGAACGCCACCAAAAAGCCATGCATGCACTGGATGTGGTAGGCATTAAAGATAGAGCCAAACACTTTCCCAATCAGCTTTCCGGAGGTCAGCAACAACGTGTGGCAATTGCCAGAGCTATTGTTAATGACCCTGTGTTTTTGCTGGCAGATGAACCAACTGGCAATCTGGATACCAGAACCAGCATCGAAGTAATGGCAGTGTTTCAAGCTTTGCACAAGCAGGGAAAAACGATTATTCTGGTAACCCACGAAACAGATATAGCCAACTATGCTGATCGCTTGATTACCTTCCGTGATGGACGCATTATCAGCGATAAGGTAAACCCCAATCCACGCATCGCAGCAGATGACCTGAAGACTTTGCCCAAAATGGATGAGGAGGACTAATGTCTATCTGGGGAATTATTAGAATTGCCTTAAAATCTCTTACCCGCAATAAAACGCGCACCTTCCTTACCATGCTGGGGATAATTATTGGGGTTGCTGCGGTAATTACCATGCTGGCAATTGGCCAAGGCGCTAAGAAGATTGTGGAAGATCAAGTTAACTCCATGGGTACCAACGTGATAATGGTTACTACTAATTTTAGCCAATCAAGCTCGAATGTGCGTCAAGCTGCGGGAAGTGGAAATCTCTTGGAAGTGGCAGACGTTACCGCTATTCGTGATCAGGTAGAAGGAGTTTTATACGCCTCTCCTGTTTTCAATAGCTGGGGACAAATGAAGTTCGAAGGTAATAACTGGCGCACTGGAGTTATGGGTGTGGATGCAGATTATTTCTATATCCGCGATATGAAAACCAGTAGTGGCGATCTGTTTCATGCTTCAGATGTGGAGAGTGGCACCAAAGTCTGCGTGATCGGTAAAACGGTGGCAGATAACCTGTTCGGCGATGTTGATCCCGTGGATAAGATTATCCGCATTCGCAATATTCCCTTCACGGTGAAAGGTGTGCTAACCGCTAAAGGCCAGAATGTGATGGGTTCTGATCAGGATGATATGGTAGTTGCGCCTTATACCACAGTTTATACAAGGCTTTTAGGCAGTCACTGGCGAAATATGATGGTGCTGGTTTCGGCCGAAAGCAAGGATGCCATTCAGATTGTGCAACAGGATATTCTTGATCTGTTGCAAAGCAGGCATAGGGGCACCACCAGCGAACAATTTGACGTGCGGACTCAAACCGAGCTTGCCGATACGGCTAATAGCGTGTCCAATACGCTTACCATCCTTTTAGCTTCCATAGCCGGTATCTCTCTGCTTGTCGGTGGTATCGGGATTATGAATATCATGCTGGTTTCCGTTACTGAACGCATCAAAGAGATCGGCATCCGCATGGCTGTGGGTGCAGGTAAGCGCGATGTATTGCTGCAATTCATCATCGAAGCTGTTGCCATTAGCATTATGGGCGGAATTATCGGTATCCTGCTTGGTTTTGGGGCTGCCAAAATAGTGGGTAATACCATGAAATGGAGCATAGCAGTTACGCCTTGGTCAGTAATCCTATCCGTAGGTTTTTCGATGGCCATAGGCATCTTCTTTGGCTGGTATCCAGCTTCCAAAGCAGCAAATCTTAACTTGATTGATGCTTTGCGTTACGAGTAGGGTGACAGGTGTCAGGTGTCAGGTGTCAGGTGACAGGTGTCAGGTGACAGGTGTCAGGTTAAAGGTTACAGGGCTTACTGTCATACCCGCGGAGGCGGGTATCCAGCCCAAGAAAATCGTTTTTAGGGATGACACATATAAACAATCGCGATATAGCTGTTATCTTCTGTTATAATAAAACTGTGGAATGTGCCTGCCCCCCCCCCTCTGCGGAAATGGCAAAACGGTTTGAAATTATCACCCAAACTCTAAAATCGGTGTATCATCAGCACATATAGCCCATATATAGGCCTGCATCTTAAGCTTTATCAGCGACTTGGCATATTTGCCATTGTATTTAGGGATAATGTGGGGCTTTCTCCCTGTTACACTTAATCGAAATAAAGCTTATGTTTATAGCCCCCTGCATTAATATTTCATGTAAGCACCTGTTTAAGATAAATGAACTATCAGTTTTCCATAATCAGTTTAAAAAAATCCTCGAATGTAAGGGTTAAGTTGAAAGTCTTTAAATCATCTTTTCGGATATTGTACAGCCTCTCAAGGATGTTCTTTATGTCACTTTTTTTACCGTAATGCACAGATCTATGACAATTGGGGCATAAAGAAACAATGTTTTGGTAACAATCTAAATTAACTTTGCTTTCTGTGTAAACTTTTTTTTGTTTGCTCATAGGGATAAGATGATGAGCCTCTGTGAAGTTTTTCTTAGTAAATCTTGAGATAAAAGACAAGTGAGAACTATCCATTTCGCATTTATATCCAGCCCTTGCCAAAGCTCTTTTCCCAATTGTGGCATTCGTTGCATAACCAGACTGATTTGAATTACTTTCTACTGGAACTCGCTTGAAGTTATCGTCATATTTGTGAAGATTTTCATCAATATCATTTGACACAAGAGCACTTACATCGGCGACATATTTATCATCATCAATAATGTCTTCAAGGAATAGCGTTTCGGGATGGAGTGACACATTGAAATCCTGTATGTTCGTTAAAAAATCCTTATATGACCGCTCAGATTTAAGTGCTTGCATAAGTTTGTTATAACTCTTTGTTATAAATTTCTCCATACCACTGATATACTCTTGCTTTAAAGATACTTGGTCATCTAAGTTAAAGAGAAAGATGGATTTCGCTATCATAGTAATTATTCTTGATGCATCCTTGTAAGAACTAAGCAACTTTTCGATTGGCTTATCAGAAATTGGATGATTTCTATCTAAGATAAGGTTTACTGCTTTATCTACCTCTGAGTGAGAATAAAACGTCATCACAAAAAGATACAACTCGTTTTTAGAGATCGAATGAATATTCTTCTTTAAAAGTTCGCTAAGCACCTGATACATGAACACAACGGGGTAAATATTGTTCCCAAATTGTTTGTGTTCGCCCTGGCTGACATCTGTAATAGATGGTAGTTTCATTTTAATCAGTTGCTCTGAAATAATAGCGTATCTTTCTTGAGTGTTCCAGCTCTCTTTTAGCTTAACAAACACGTTTGTTACCTTTTCATCTATGTATGAATCATGCTCTTTTGTTAACAACCCATAATGCTGCGCAATGATAAGCATTCTGTAGTTGTTGGTAACACCATGCTCTGAAGCGTTTTTATTAAAGAACCCTTCAAGTGGTTCATTTGAGTGGTTACTTTGCCACTCATCAAAGATCAGGGTTGCCTTATATGCGTACTCAAAGGATGAATCTTGTTTGGTGAAATGCCAAACGTAAGTTCTGCTTTTTTTTAACAGTTGTGCCAGATATGCCTTGCGATTCATTAATCAACCTCCCTGAAGTTTATACTTTATTAAACGTGCAAAGAAATATGCAAGCTTGGGTGGGACTGCATTCCCAATTTGCTTATAAACAGAGCTTTTTGTCCCTTTGAATACAAACCCATCCGGAAAGCTCTGGATACATGCGCCTTCCCGAGGGGATAGTGTTCTATCGTGAATGGGATGGATAAATCTTCCCCCAGAAGGTGTATCAAACCTTGTTGTTATTGTTTGTGCGGGTTTATCCATTTTTTAAGCGACCATACGAACCACTATGTACTGACTTAATAATCTCATCCAACTGTTGGAAATTTTCCCCTTGTTTCAGTTTATTCATCCTTTGTATAGTCTTTTTTGCATGTGATGGCAAGGTGTGATTAAAACAAACATAATCTATAGTAGAAAGGGATTTTTGATACCTATTAGTAGGTTTAACATGCACAACCCCATTTTCACTATGAGCCTCAGAGAGATTTGATATGGCGTCCCAAACTGTATAGCTTGAGAAGAAGTGCTTATCTTCGCTTAAGATCATTTTTCTAATGTGCTCAATATCTGCTTCTAAATCCATCTCAGAGTTAAGGCTGCCTATCATTACAACACGTTCTCGAACCTGGGGAATACCAAACCGGGTTGCGTTTATAACAGATCGGAAGAGCGT
>JAVEUB010000225.1:0-4977 GCA_034005785.1 Cloacimonas sp. (SeqCode)
TAGTAGCAGTTATGGAAATTCTGGTTTTGCCCAAAATGCTCATAAACGCCTGTTTTAAGGGTAAAAAAATAGCCAAATGGTAAAGTTCGGTTAAAAAAACACCTACAATTCCCTTTCTTGCAACCGTATATTTCCCCACTATCTTGCCTCACCTTCATCTAAGCAAAGTGAGATCAACCAGAGGCAAGGGATAGGCGAGATATAGACTTGGAAACAGGAATTTATCTACAGATATCAACTTATTGAGAAATAAAGGCAAATCCCTACTTCACCACTGAACTGCCTGCCAGCCAACCGGTTGAGGCAGCGATCTGGATGTTGAATCCCCCTGTGGGCAAGGCATAATCCAGAATCTCGCCAGCAAAGAACAACCCTGGGCAAACGCGTGAAGCCATAGTTTTGGCGTTTACTTCTGGCAAGGGCACACCACCTGCGCTTGCCATAGCTACGCCCATATTGCCCAGACTGCTGATCTTGAAAGGCCAATAGGTTAAAATTGCCATCAACCCTTTACGCATATTTTGCGGGAGATCACGAAAGGGAATGTGGGTGGGTATACAGTTTATCTCGCAGAGCGTTTGCAGCAATCTGGCAGGCAGACCCGTTGCTTTTAAGGCATTGATAACGGAATGGTTCCCTGCTGTTTTCTGTAAATCGTTAAATAAGCTTTGTGCATTGTTTAGATAACTAACCGAGATGAGGTCTTCTTTTTCCAGGCGATAGCTGTTATCCAAAATAACGGGGCCACTTAAACCATTGTGGGTAAACAGCAAATCACCTCTTACTTTAAATTTATGGTGCTCGCCAGTAACCCGTATCTCAACATCAGACAGGGAAACTCCTGCACAAGCTTTGAAACGGTCGAAACTGTCTAATGCCACATTGGTTAAATGCGGACGGAATGGTATTGGCTTATGCCCCAATGCTTTAGCCAACCGCAATGCTATGCCATCCGAGCCAGTTTGGGGATAGCTTGCCCCGCCTGTGGCAATAATCAGTTTCTCGCATTCCAGGGTTTTGCCAGAGTTTAGCGTAAGCCTGAAACTGCTATCTGCTTGCTTGGCAACCGAACTTACAAGCGCGTTATAGCGCACATCCGCACCTGCAGCAAGTGCTTGCTTTAGTAATGCTTCCCGCACCTCGCTTGCTTGCAGCGAAGCTGGAAACACTTTGTGGTCAGAACGGATAAGGCTATCCACTCCGGATTCCTGCAGTAGCCTTAAGAAAGCCTGATTGTTGAAGGCATAAAAGGATGGTTTTAGATAATTAGCATATTCATTACAACGTGCCAGAAAATCATCCGTTGGCAAATTATTGGTGTAATTACACTGACCGCTACCGCTAAGCAACAGCTTTGCCCCGCACGCGGGATTGCCCTCCAGCAATAGAATTTTGCCTTGGGCACTGCCCATAGCTCTTCCAGCAGCAATTGCTGCCATCAAACCAGCCGGGCCAGAGCCGATAATAATAAGTTTATGCATCTCTTTTCTCTTTTACTCTTTGTGTCTTGGGAAATTGGAATTGTTTCCCGCAGATTACGCAGATTTACATTGTCCACGAATTTCACTTATTTACACGAATGTGGGAAATGGAGTTTTCCCGCAGATTACGCAGATTATTCTTCCTTACTCTTTATCTCTTTATCTCTTTATCTCTTTTACTCTTTTACTCTTTGTAAAAATCTCTGCTTTTCTCTGTTTTTCTCTGTGGTGAAAGAAAATCATAGCTTTATCTGTATCTAACAAAACAAAATGTTATCTGCCGCTTTTATGTGCACACACTATTGCCCGGTTACGTAGAAGATCCCGGGGTTTTTCACGGTGCAGATGAAGCTGTTACCGGTAACAGTAAATTCATTGGCAAAGTTATCACCAAAGTTCTGCACGCGGTTTAGCTCGATTGTTTGCCCCAGCGTATTGCGATAAAACATTCGCGCCGTGGCAATTGCGTCTGTATCGGCAATGGGGATATACACATAGGGCATTTGGGTAGCCCCTACCACTGTGTAAAAATCGGGGGCAAGAGGGGTACCATTCGCCCGATTTAGCTGCAATTGATACGCAGCTAACAGGTTTTGCGTTCCCGGTAAAACCGACAGCTTATCCAGGCGCAGGGTGGAAGCCAACGGCACAGTTTGCCCAATAAAAAAGACCGGCAACACAAGCTGTGCCTGATATAGCGACAACACAGCATCGCGGCTGGCGTTACTTATCGTTATCTGCCTTCCTGTGTGCAATTCGGTATCGGTGAAGGATGCATAACTTCCGTTATAGGCGATTGATACGCCATTATAAGCACCATCAATCACGAAATACCAGGGGTCGAAAGTTTCGCTTTGACTGTAGGGATACAGACGGTAAAAATCACCTGTGTTTTCGTAGAATAGCAGGTTTTGATTGCGGGTAGTACGCTTGAAGAACAAGGTAGGCTGATAAAGGGCATAATCTGTTTCATTGCTGGTAGTTATAGCATAAGCTGAAGAAGTTTGGATAAGACTATACTGGGTTACAAGTGCCTGGTATGTGTCTGCTAAAGCATTGCTGCGGGTAAAGTTAAAGATTGCGCTTTGCCCTTCTGCTGCATTACCATAGGTATATAGGCGCAAATCGCCAAACACAAAGGTCATAGTAGGATACACCCTTAGCGGCATGGGGTTGGCGTAAGTGACGGCAGCACTGAACAATGTGCCCGGAAATTCGGGATATATCCCGATTCGGTAATCCGTTAACACAAAGCTATCACCCGTAAAAGTAGTGGCAGGAATGTAGTTTTTTAGGCGCGGATAGGCTGTAGAACTGAATAATAGCACGTTATCCGGCTCTGTTTCAGAAGGCAAAGAAAGATAAAATCCGGTGGGAAGGGTTGAAACAGGATTAGCATCCTGATAAAACATGAATCCGGCTAAAGCTTTGCGGTTTGTCACGTTAAGCGGTTCGCTCTGCAGCCATGGGTGGCTTGGCAAGGCGGGATTTAGATCCAGGTTCAGATGAGTATAGCCACGTTTGCTGCTGTCTGTCCAGCTAACAATCGAGTGCGCAGTTTGCAGATACTGCCGGGTTTTATACCAGGGAATTGTTTGCAGAATTGCGCTATCGGTGATAGAGCCATAAAGATATGTGGCAGAAGAGGATATCCCAGTATATACATAGCTGCCATTGCGGCTGTAATGCGTGGCATCATAGGTATCCGAAGTGGTTTTATACGTTAGCAAGTCTTCCGTAGTGGAACGATAAACCCTGAACAAGCGGTCATTTGCAGTAACAGCCAAAGAAGTGCGGAAACCAAATTCCAGCCATGAATCATCTGGAAGGCTGGCAAGTGGGGTAGTCCCCTGCCAAAAACTGATCTCAAAAGCCTGATGCGCTCCTGCTATGGTGTAGGGATTGGCACTGAAATAGTTATTTAGCAAAGTAGAAACATCTGGTGTAAGCTTCAGTTTCATAGAGGTTTCAGCTAAGTTTAAGTTATTTAGGTTGAACCATAAATCTTGCAGGAATATTTGGTTCATACTGCCATCCAGGGGGATGCTAAGCTCGCTTTGGGTGTCCAGTGGCGTAAGCAGGAAATATTTTCCTGTGGTGCTTACAAAGCTGTAAAGCGTGCTGCCTTCCTGCCACCAGTTAGCGGTTGTGGCATCTGGAAATGTTTGTGGCCAGGAATAGGCATTATCTGCAGAAAGGCGCATCCATTGCTTGCCAAAATAGCCTTTGCCACAACTGTTTAGCCGCAGTACGGCAGTTTCGCTACCCGTAGCCGAAGAGGTGTGAATATTTATCACAGGAGTGGAAATCGCAGCATTGGGGAAGTAGTGTTGCAGATTGGTTTGGTCGCTTAGCTCCAGGCTTTCGCCCATGCTAAGCGAAATGGTTCCGGCTGCGCTACAATATGCCGCAGGAAAGTTGATAGAAAGCTGATTACCGCTATCATCCTGCAGCAACGCATGCAGAACACCCGTTCCATTATGCTGAATCTCTGGGTTTGCCATATGTGGCAGCGCAAAAATGGCAAATTCACCCGTGGCAAAGAGGGGGAAAAAAGCTCTTCCATTGCCATAAGAAATTGGCTGAATCGGGCTTGCTTGCAGGTAGTAGCTGAAATTGAGCAGAGATAAATCGGCATTTATGGCAGATAAATCGGTGTAAACCTTTCCCAAGGGTAGGGAGGAGATAAAATCAACCTTTTTACCGAATCTTAACACACTGTATTCGTAGGTACCTGTTTTGGCAGAAGCATCCTCCTGAATAGCAAGGCTGTCTCTGGAGGCAAAACTTGCTACCTTGCGGAACACAATTTCGTCGCCATAATTCAGCAGGCTGTCCTGAATTGCAGTTTTATCTATCAGCAGGTAACTGTTATCATTGGAGGATTTTACCAGGTAGTTGGCATAAGTGTTTATCGTGTCGCCTGCCTGGTAATCCGCTGCGGATAAATCTGGTGGGAGCAGCATGTTTTCCCTGTTGTTACAAGCGCTAAGAATAAGCAGGACAGCAATTAAGGCAATCAAGTTTTTCATCAATATCTCCCCGCAAGCGACACATACCAAAGCTGGTCTGCTTTGTTAATCTGAGTGTAGCCATAAAGCGAAAAGCGTTTCAGGAAAGGATAGAACAAGGATACACCATAATAGGCAGAGTTTTGCGCAAAGGTATCAATCAACGCCCCCGAACTATCGATCAACCAGCTATCATTTCCGCTACCGTAATGCAAACCGAGGTTCAGCCCGAAGGGTAGCTGCTTGTTAAGCTTTACTTGCACAGATAGCTTAGTGCTATCGGCAGATACGGGTTCATTATCCAGATAGCTGTAATGAACTGCTGCTTCCAGAGCTATGTCCCGCCACCTAAGCTGTGGAATGGCACTAATTTGTTGCACATCAAAACGTGGATAATGGCTGTATGATGCGAACACTTGTGGCTTTAAAGCAAAGATGCCGGGGTATAATTTGGGGCTAAGCACTAAGCCGACTTGTTGGGCAGG
>JAVEUB010000226.1:0-4969 GCA_034005785.1 Cloacimonas sp. (SeqCode)
ATACTCATTTCTCTAACTTGTTCCGCAGAATGAAGATAAAAAACCAGTTTGAAATATTCGTGGAATTCCATTTGAAAAAATCGTGATACTGATTTGAAAAAATCGTGATATCGCCCAACCCGTAAACCTCCGATTTGAAAAAATCCTGATACGATTTGAAAAATTAGTTGAGATCCCATAGTCTCAACAGAAATATGGGGGAATGCCAGCATGATTTTACTTGACAATACATGGCAGTTAAATATATATTGCTTGCAGTAACTCTAAGGGAGATATAAATGAGAAGATCTGGATTAGGTTTAGTCATGTTAGTCCTGATGTGGACTACACTTTTTGCCATACCTCAACCCCTGCACGTAGTTCCCGTTTCAAAAAGCAAGGAAGCCCCCTTTGGGTCAGACACCTTTCATATTCAAGCTAATATCATCTATACAGTAGATAATACGCTTGGTATCATAAAAGCTTGGGATACATCAACAAAGGCATTTCTTAAGCCTGTGTTTGCCAAGCTCCCACTGGGCACCCAAGCCAACGATATCACCGGAGACGACAAATCTTTGTATGTGTTGGATTCTAAGAATAGCTGTGTTTACGTTTATGATCTTGAGGGAACAATTAAAAGAACCATCTCCAGTAAAGGTTCCCCGGAGATTCAGTTTAAACAGGCCATTCGCATCCTGGTTAATTACCAAAGCTATATCTATGTTTTGGATGCAGTGCGCAATGAACTACTTGCCTTCACCAATGAAGGGATGTTCTTGGGGCGTACCACCACCTTTGCCCCGATATCCATGACCCTTGGTCAGGATCAGTTAATCAGGGTTTTGCTGGATAAAAAGATGTATCAGGAAGTAGTGATCTTCGATTCTGATTTAAATCAAGCTAAAGGTTTTGAAGTTCTTACCCCAAATAACAAAAGAGATATGGTAGGCGATCTTGCCATTAACCAATACAATGAATTATATGTAATTTACACAGGCTCTACAAGAATAGGGAAAGTGGATTCCAACGGTCGCGTTTTGCCCAAACCTTGGGGTTCTAAGGACAAAAGCGACTCCCAGCTTTCATTCATGCAACCGGCTATCATAAAAGTATTTCCGCAACTTAATAATGCTATTCTGGCTATACAGGATAACTATTCAAGGCAAATCAAGGTGTACGTGGATAGTGAATTTTCGTCTTTGGTAAAGCTGGAAGTTCCGCAGTACACGATGCGTCCATTTTTGGAAGAGATTCCTGAACCTATTTGTGTAGATAATATTATCCCAGATTCGCTATCCTACTATCTCTACGATACGAGTATAAGTGGCGGCGGAACAAAGAAAATAATGACCCGGGCTGTGGTGTGTAAATCCGCAGGAAAAACCCTATTCAGTGTATTCTGCGCAAATCTTGCCAATAAAGGCGTAAAGAGCTTTGATGGGCTTGCTTTTTACAAGCACAAACTTTTCGTGCTGGATTCCAAAGCCTGTAAGATAGTGGTTCTGAACCGTTATACGGGTGAATATCTGGATAGTTTTGCCTCCAAAGGTTCCAAGGATGGGCGTTTAAACAGCCCAAGTAGCATTGTGGCAGCCCCAGACGGCATGATTTATGTGGCTGATAGTGGCAATTCTCGCATCGCTGTTTTTAACGAAAACAGTGCCTTTATCGAGAATATCGATCTAAAAGATCAAAAGCTAAAACCTCAGCTATTACGCCTTGGCACTGGTTACCTATATTTTATGGCTAATGGCAATTCCATTCACGAAGTTTCTTTGGCAGATTCTCGTAAAATTAGTGTGATTGCCAGCATAAAAAGCATTCCCACGTTTGATGTGCTGTACGAAAATCGCATCGGGTTCATTGATGGCGAAACACAGCAACTCGTTATTCTATTCAATAACAAAAGAGAAAAAACCTTCTTTGCCAAAAATACCAAATCGGTGTTTCCTTGTTTTGGTGAGATCCAGCATATTCGCTATAACCCGGATGAAAAAACCCTATTGCTCAGCGATAAACTGGCCAGTTCCGCCCGACAATTACGGTTCTATTACAGCCCCAAAAAGCCACAGACCATACGCTTGCAACTTAATGCACTGCTTCAGGCAGAACTAAGCTGGGATATTGCTGAAGGCATTGGCAAATGGATTGTGAACGAACATACGGAAACGGAAAGCGATGCCTTTAACGTGTCAGAACCCCGTTATACAATCAAACTACCGCAACCAGGTATCTATAAATACAGTGTTCGCTCCCTTACCGAAGATGGTAAATCGGGGCCAGCCACGGAAGAAATTGAGGACGCCTATTCCTATGCACTATACTTGCGGGACAACAACAACTTCACTCAGGCTATTATTGCCTTCAAAAGGGCTGCGAGTACAATCAGCGATCCACGTTTAGACGAAGAGATGATTAAAACATATATGTCCGAAGCGCAGTTTTTCATTAAGCTTCAGGAATTTGAAAAAGCCTTATCCAGCCTTGAATCTGCTGTAAATATCAAGGGCGCTCAGATGGATCAGATACAGGCAATCGTAGATGTATATAAGCAGATGAAGAATTACAAACAGGGAATCGACTATCTGGAAAAGTTTAAAGCCGACGACAACCAAAGTATGCAACGCCAATTGATAGCACTTTATTACCTGAACAAGAACTACGCTAAAGTGCAAAGCCTGGCTACTACCTACATTGCAAAATTTGGGCGTGATACGGACGTAACACGTTATTACGCTTTGGCAAATGAGAATTTGGGAGATTATCAAAGCGCGCTCACCTCGATGCGGGAGCTGCTTGTTTTGGAGGATAATTTCGATAACAATCTGAAGGTAGGTAGCTTGCTGATCCGCACCAAGAATTATGATGACGCTTTAACCCATCTGCAACGCATGCTTACAAGATTCCCCACTGAAAGCCATCATGCTATCTACAAGCTTTTGGGCGATGTGTCGTTTGCAGTAGGCTATTATGGTAATGCCCAGGATTTCTATCTTAGTGCGTTGCGTACTAATGACTTAAATGCAGAGTATCATTATAGCCTTGCTTTAGCTTATTACGAATCCCGTCAAGCCAATGAAGCCCAATATCATTTCGCCCAAGCTTATGATTTGGATAAAACTAACGTTTCCTATGGTTTTGCCTATGCCAAGTCCTTGGAAAAGGTAAACCGCTTTCCGGAAGCGCTGGCTGTTCTGGATACCATTAATAAATTTGCCACGGCAGATTCAACTTCCACAGAATTTCTTAGCTTTTATGCCGATCTGCTAACACGTGAGCATAGATACGACGATGCATATCGCGAGCTATCAATAGCTGTAAAATTCTCCCCGCAGGATACAATGCTAAAAGCTAAACTGCAAGCGGCAGTTGAAGCACGAGATTTCTATAATCAAAACAAACCTGCCATCAACATAACCAATATTGTCTTTGAAAAGCTGTATCCCTCCTTGCAAGAATACTATGCAACGCATCCCATTGGCTCGCTTACCATGATCAACAACCGTATTGTTCCCATTCAGGATGTGCAGCTTAGCATCTCATTCCCTCAGATAAGCGATCGCCCTTTTCAGATTACCATCCCTTCTCTTTTGCCCAGCGAGGCGTATCTGGTAGATATCATTGCACCGATAAACAATAATATCTTCAGTATATGCAAAAACGGGCCAGCTTCCATACCCACCAAGCTACGTTTGGAATACTCGTTTAACAACCAAAATTACGAATCTACATACGAAGAAGCCACCATTCCCGCCCAAAATATCTCGGCTATGAACTGGGATAATCGCAAGCAGTTTGCCAGCTTTGTAAATCCCAAAGACGAACACTTAAGAACCTTTGTAAGCACTCAGATTGTTCAGCTTTATGCAAACGCACCGGCACATCAGCTAAATAAGAATATCCAAAGAGCTATCCAGATTTGGAGCTATTACCGTGCCAATGGCATCGGCTATGTGTCCGATAGAACAACCAGCAATGAAGGTGGCAGCGAAGATGATTATGTGCAGTATCCCTACCAGACTTTATCACGAAAATCGGGTGATTGCGAAGATTTGTTGGCTCTGTTAGCTGCCTCTTTATCTGTAGTGGGTGTGGATTGCGGCTTCATAGATATCCCGGGCCACGTGATGCTGGTGATTGATACCAAAATGAGCCCCAACGAAGTGATGGAAAGCGGTATTGAGCTTGCCCAGTTCGTGTATCGTAATGACAAATACTGGATTCCTATCGAAGCTACTCTGATTGGTAAAAACAGCTTCTCTCAAAGCTGGATTGAAGCAATCAAGCGCTACGAATTGCTAATAAGCAAAGGAATTTTGCCCGATCTGGTGGAATTTTCTGAAGCTCACAAGCTATACCCCCCCGCTTTATACAGCGAAGCTATCCCTGTGCGTCAGTTCGAAAATTCGGTGTCGGCGTTATCTTTGTTTACCGCAGATTTAAATGAGATAATGCTGATGGGGCAAATCAGCCGAGAGGAAGAATTCCTAAAAACAATTAGAAAATACCCCCGAAACCTCTACATTGCCAATCAATATGCACTCTGGTGCATGGATAATAACCGTGAGGCTACTGCTCAAAACATCTGGGAGCAGATTCTGGGACAAAACCCGCAAAATTTTAGTGCTTTGGTGAACTTAGGCAATTTGCTCCTAACCAACAGTTTATATGATGCAGCCCGGAGCAAGTATCTGGAAGCACTGAAACAAAGCAAGAACACCGATTTGATCAGAAGAAACTTGTGCATCCTGGAATACCGGGCTGCGAACCTGCCCAAGGCGCGTGAGTATTTTAACCTGTTGCCCGATAAAAGCAGCTTAAGAACTCTGGAGCCTAAGCTCTATTCCGATTTGTTAAATGCAGGAGATTAACATGAAACGAATTGTATTTCTCATTTCCTTATGCACCATCATTTTTCAGTTGATGGGAACACCTGTGGGGAAGATAAACTTCTTCCTGGGTGAGGTGCAGATGAAAGATAACCAAA
>JAVEUB010000227.1:0-4958 GCA_034005785.1 Cloacimonas sp. (SeqCode)
TGCCGAGACTATCGAAAATAACGTCCGCAAACTGATCATAGACGGCATGCCGGGCAATCCTATCTACTTTGAGCTGATGTCCAAACTGCTCGGCGAGATCGTTAAACTCCGCAAAGCGCAGGCAATTCGCTATCATGATTATCTGCACAAGATCATTGAGCTTACCAGGCAGGTTCGCAAACCCGAAACTTCTGCCCGGTATTCGCCCCGCTTAAACACAGCCGCAAAGAGATCTCTGTATGACAATCTCGCTCAGAATGAAGAGCTGGCGCTGGCTTTGGACAGCATCATCCACAGCACCAAGAAAGCCAACTGGCGTGGCAATCTGATCAAAGAGCGGGAGCTTAAAAGGGCAATCCGCACTTTGATCAAAGCTGAGGATGAAGTGGATCGCATCTTTGAACTGGTCAAAAACCAGCAGGAATACTAAAGATGCACCAGATCAAGGTAGGCGACTATACCATCGATGTGGTGCGCAAGGATATCAAGAACCTGCACCTGGCAGTATATCCTCCCCATGGCAGGATCAGGATAGCAGTTCCCCAAGAGCTTGACGATGAGACTATCCGTCTGCATTTGGTAAGCAAGCTTGCCTGGATCAAGAAGCATATCGCCGGTTTTGAGCAGGTGGAACGCCTCTCTCAGAGGGAATACATCACCGGGGAAAGCCATTATCTGGAAGGCAGACGCTACCTGCTGAATGTGATCCCAGATGCAAGTATAAACATGATCAAAATTCGCGGCAATACCCATATCGACCTCTACGAAAAGCCGGGAACACCTATCTGGCATCGCCCTGTTATGATTCAAGAGTGGTATCGAGCCAGGTTAAAAGTCCGAATCGAACCGCTTATCACGAAGTGGCAGGATATCATTGGAGTGCAAATCAAGGAGTGGTCAATCAAGCAGATGAAGACCCGTTGGGGCACCTGCAACATCAACGCTAAACGCATCTGGATCAATCTGGAACTGGCAAAGAAGCCAGAAGATTGCCTGGAATACATCATCGTCCATGAACTGCTGCATCTGTTGGAGAGGAATCACAATGATGTATTCAGGTCTTATATGGACAAGTATCTTCCCGACTGGAGATTCAGGAAGGAAGTGTTGAACAAGTTCCCACTGAGTCATGAGGAGTGGGAATATTAAGCCCTTGTATAGATGTTTCTTTGTAGGTAGGTATAATGAAGCAGAGAAAATTGGTTATACGATGCGACAGTTTGCAGCTTTGCCTGCACAATTTGCAGTTTTCGTTGTCACGTTGCACGGAGCTTACAATATCTCTAATTTTTTTTGGTTATCCACGAGTACCCCAAACGTACCTAAAGCCACTTTTTTGTTGACGTTTACGGGGCTTCCTAAAAATTGGAAACAACGTTGAACAAAGGAATGTGTTATGAAACAGGTACTTATCTTGGTATTACTCTTGGGAATAGGTGTGGGTTTGTTTGCCGAAACGGGGCTTTTGGGCATTTGGTATGGTCAGGACTACAACACTTCTCGTAAAATTCTGGAGAGTAAGGGCTACACGTTGAATAAAAATGTTAAGAACGTGCGCAACTTCGAAAATCAGAATGCGGAAGATTGTTATCTTGTGGTTCTATATCTGGACAAAAAGAAAAAAGTCGCAGGCTGGACACTAACTTTCAAAAAAGATCTCCCAGAGGAAATGACCCACAGGTTCTACGCAGAATGTATCCTTTTGCATGGCACAGATTATAGTGTTTTAGCCGAAGATAATGTGGTAGATTGGCAGCTTGATGAAGACCGGAGTTTTAAGCTGGGTTTTGATGAAAATAATCGGCTGAATGTGGCAATATATATTGATGATAAGCACCCGGAGCTGTTCATCTCTATAGAATAAGGACTAATTTTACGATCTGGCTAATGGTAGCAGTTGCTTAGCATGCAAATCCAAGCTGTTATACCCACGGATGTGGTAATCCCGCATTATGTTTGGTTATGTAAGACGGTAGATATATAAAGATCAAGCTCAATTCTATTGGGTACAAAGGAATGTATTGTGCCAAACAACGCTGTGCCTTCACAATGTTTATTCTTCACCCCAAGCAATTGTTTCTCTCTTCCCTGCATGCATTGGCTTAGCATTGGCTATGCATTGTGGATGCCATGGACAATGCATAGCCAATGCTAAGCCAATGAGAGCAAGTGAAAAACTGCCAAGCAGCAGCCAAAGAATACCAGCTTACCCACTTTAATAGAACTTTAGCCTTACTTATTTACTTTGCCTTAGCTGCCTGCGTCGCAATCTCTGCAGATCAGGATACTGGGACAACAGCAAGCCGAATATAGCCAGAGACAGGCCTATCACCGCTGCTTGGTTCAGGGTGTCACCCAGAATGAAGTAAGCCAGGATTACTGTGAACACGGGGATCAGATTGGTAAACACGTTGGATTTTATCACACCCAGCTCGCGAATCACTCCCGTGAACAGCATAAACGCACCTACTGAGGCAAACATAGACATTGCGGCAATAGTGGTTAATCCCTCCACAGAGTGCTTTACGGTAAAGAAATGGCGGGCATTAAAGATGATGAACAGCGGAATAAACAAGATTAAGCCGAACAGGCTCTGATAGGCAACAATTGTAAGTGCCGTATAGCGCAAGGTGAGATTACGCACGGTAATCCCGTAAAAAACACCGCCAAATACCGCAAGCATCAGGTACATAATACCTTTCGTGGTAGCAGAAAGATCCTTCGAACCCAGGCTCATCACTGCCACCCCACAGGTGGAAACAAGCAATCCGAGCAAAAGATATACCGACACCTTTTCCCGCAGCAGCCACCAGGCACCCAGTGCGGTGAAAATGGGAATGGTGGAAATAACCAGGCTACCCAGCGTGGAAGAAACATATTGCATCCCGTTTGCTTCGCCAATGAAATACAGAAAAGGCTCGCACGTGGCTACCAGCAACAGGTTCCTAAAATCTTTCTTCTTAATCTTTTCCGCTTTTCCGGAGATCCACATCACCAAAAATAGCAGGGACGAAGCAAGCAACAAGCGTAAAAGTACTACTTCGTAAGGCAGATAGGTTTCATAGGCAATTTTAATCCAGACAAAGGTGATCGACCAACACATCATGGCCAAAGCCGCCTTCAGGTAGATTAAGTAGATCTTCATTTTATAAAATCCGTAACTTCTCCATCTGGGATGTTTTTCACTTTGCCGCCATCGTTAATATCGCGGCATTTGCCTGCTTCAATCTCGGCACTATCAGTGTAGCCGCGCTGTTCCCAGAAACCGGGGACGTAGCGCTCCATAAGCTCAATTTTTACTACGCTCTTGGCAGATTTATAGCCCCAAAGATAAGGGATAAAGGCACGCACGGGACCGCCGTAATCCTCGCTTAAGTATTGGCTATCAAAGCTGTGTGCCAGGATGGATTTTTCCATTAAAGCGATATCCAGAGGTATGGATGTATCGTAGATTTCGCCAACCGACCAAAACCTAATGTAATGGCAATTGGGTTTCATTCCCACTTCCTGCAAGATGGTGGAAAGAGGGATGCCCTTCCATTTGCCGTTTACTGACCATCGCGTAACGCTGGTAAGCCGTCCTTCTACTTCCACTTGCGCAAGTTTTGCTAAATCTTGCCAGGTAAACACACGGGGTGTTTCGCAGGCTCCTGTAACGCTAATTTTCCAGGTTTCACGGTCAAGTTCGCCAGGATGGCCTTCCGCCCAAAAAATGGGGGTATTCATGGCTGCAAGTTTATCCACGGTTTCTCCTTTGTTCTTTGTTCCTTTTTCATCTGAGTGCTGTGCTTGCGATTTGGTGCAAGACAGGGAAAATATAGCCAGCCACAAGGCAATAAACATGGTTAATCTGTGTGACATCAGCCCCCCTTCACAAATAAATTCTCGATTATATCGGTAGGCAGAATGGAAGGTGTAGCCCGCTTTTGGGCAAGTTGTTCCGCTGTCTTACCCATTAAATAGGTAGCATTGATGGCAGCTTTACCCAGCTCCATACCCTGTGCGGTGAAAGAGGCTATAATTCCCCCCAACACATCTCCGCTACCACCGGTCGCCAAACCATCATTGCCGCTGGTATTGAGGTACATTCTGGTGGCATCCTGGTACAAGGTGGAATCTCCCTTAAGTAATACCTGTGCTTTATACTTAGCGACGAATTTAGTAAGGCACTGGGGAATATTGTTCAGCAATTCGGGCATCTCCGCTCCTGCCAGCGCGCAAAACTCTGCATAATGGGGAGTAAGCAAGATATTGCGGTTTTTTAGGTGCTTACGCAATTTGGCATTTACGGCTATCAGGCGCAAAGCATCAGCATCCACAATGGTGGGGACACTCGTGTTTTGCAGCACAATTTCCAGCAGTTGTTTAGCAAAGGCATCCAGCCCCAAGCCGGGGCCTATCAGAATGCTATCTGCTTTGTTAAGAATTGGTAAGAGCTGCGCACTATCAGGCAGATAGTTTTGCTCGTTAGTGGGAATTGGGATGAACATAATTTCTGCGGGATTGCTGCAGTAGAAAGGCTCCAGAGTTTTACGGCTGAGGAGGTTTACAAAGCCTGCTCCCGCGCGAAGTGCAGCACGCGATGCCATAGCCACTGAGCCTAAATATCCCGTAGAGCCACCAATTACTAACACTCTGCCATACATGCCTTTATGGGCAGATGGAAGGCGCATCGGGGTTTCGTGGCAGCTTTCATCCATCCAGATTATTGGATTCTCAGCCAGATCGTAGCTGCAGGGAATCCCGATGGGGATGAGGTGCAAAGTGCCGCTTTTTTGTTTACCATTATGTAGCAACGAACCCAGCTTGGGAGCATGGATGCACAACGTGTGATGTGCTGTAAAAGCATCGTCGCCTGTGCCTGTATCGGCATTCACACCAGAGGGAATATCGATGGCGATACGCAACGCCCTACACGTTGCCACTTTGCCAAAATTCACGGACAGCATTTCGCTTAA
>JAVEUB010000228.1:0-4910 GCA_034005785.1 Cloacimonas sp. (SeqCode)
TGCAGGAAATAAAAGCCCTGTGCGAAAACTGGACATTCAACGTTAGCGCAGAGAGTGATTACGAGTTTACCAGCAGATTCCGAAAATAATAATAGTTAGTTAAACAAATTAGATGCATATAAGCCCCGCTTTCCAGCGGGGTTTTTGTTTGCTTGGATTGTTTTACCTAATTTGAACAGAAGTAGGAACTTGAAATATTCCACAAAGAGCCAAAGAGAAGGCTCATGTTCGATTAGGGTGGGTAAGCTTGCATTCTTTGGCTGCCGCTTGGCAGGTTTTCACTTGCTACCATTACGCTATCATTGGCTGTGCATTGTCCATCCCATCCCCAATGGATAGCCAATGATAGCGTAATGTAAGCAGGGAAGAGAGAAGTGGTGGTTCAGCAGCACATAGAAACAATATGATACATGGGCTAAGGCTGAGCACGCGAGATATGGGATGCCTGCGCCCTCGGAGTCATATTTATCCAACAGCCACGTTGAATCCAGCCTTCCGAGTTTCGGTTAGCCACTATCTTTGTTCAAGCTGGTAGATCCACGGGAGGCGATGTCGCCGCCCAACCTTTTCTGCGAGGACTCAGGGACTCCCATACGAAAACAGTTGACATACTGCGTGTGCTTTGTAAGTATGTTTTATGCGATATTATGTAATTCACCTTCCCTTGGGGATAAGCAAGGAATTTGTCTATAGCTCGAAAACCACTATTGTGGAAGGATCACGGGTGCTGGTGACTTTTGGCTCCAAGCTTTGTTTTGGGATATGTGGTGCAGAAAGAACTATTGACGCTGCAGATAATATCCGTTACAAGGCAGTGGAAGAGGTGCTTGATACGCATCCTGTGCTGCCTACCGAACTGCTGCAACTGGCGCACTGGATAGCCATGTATTACCATTGTTCGGAGGGAAAAGCACTGTTTGCGATGTTGCCTGCGCGCTTGCAGCCAGAGCTGAATATTACGATTAGATGGATTGCCGAAACCATACCAGAAGAATTCAGCAAATTACACGCTGCTTTCGGTAAGAACGAGATTATGAACCTTAGCGATTTACGCATAGCTCTGCCCAACTATTCTTTATATCGCCGTGTAGAAGAAGCAGAATATCTGGGATTAATTGAAGTGGAACGCAAGCTTAATCACAAAGATAAGCCCCGGACAGTGAACTTCATACACCGCTGTGATCTGGATTTCGATCCTGATTCATTACCTCTGAAACAGCGTGAAGCTTGGGAAGTTTTGCGCCTTGAAGAGCAGGTATTTCCCTTGGCTAATATTACTTCCATTGTTTCATACTCTGCAATTAAAGGCTTGGTAAAAAAAGGTGTTATCACTATTCAACCGCATCAGCTCAATCCAGAATCCCTTAGTTTCGATGTTTTCCCCAGCCCCAAGCAGATTGTGCTCAATCAAGCTCAATTGGATGCCATAGCTGAGATTGCTTGCGGATACGATAAATTCAATGTGCATCTACTGTATGGCATCACCGGTAGCGGTAAAACTGAAGTGTATATAGAAGTTATTCGGCGTTATCTGAGCTTGGGTAAAAGCGTTATCTTTCTTATTCCAGAAATTGCCCTCAGCCCACAGATGGTGGAGCGTTTCCAAAGCAGTTTTGGTAATATAATGGCTATACAACACAGCCAGTTAACCGATATTGACAGATTTGCGCAATGGAAGAAAATAGCCAGCGGAGAAAAAAAGATTATCATTGGTGCCCGTTCTGCCATCTTTGCGCCGGTGCCAAATCTGGGATTGATTGTGGTAGATGAAGAGCATGAAGGCACCTACAAACAGGACAATAACCCCCGCTACAATGGCCGCGACCTGGCAATCGTGCGGGCAAAACTTCAGAATGTACAAGTTGTTTTGGGAAGTGCCACACCCGCCCTGGAATCCTGGAATAACGCGCTAAGTGGCAAGTATAAGCTGCTAAAGTTAGAATCTCGACCCCTGGACTATAAGATTCCCACCGTGGAACTGGTTGATTTGCGCGATGAGTATGAGAGCGAACTGATCTCCCCAATTTTGTTAAATGCCATAGAACACAGGATGCAGCGCAAGGAACAGGTTATCCTGTTTCAGAATAGGCGCGGATATTCCTCGTTTATGCAGTGCTTAAAATGTGGCAAGCTGATTACCTGCAACCAATGCGAGATAAGCATGTCCTACCATCGTGATCGTGAAGAAATGCAGTGCCACTATTGCGGGAGCACGCATCCCAGCCCGCGCAAATGTCCCGCTTGCGGTTCGTATAGCTTTTCTTATGGAGCTCCGGGCACGCAGAAACTGGAACAAATCCTGAAGATAGTGTTCCCTGAAGCAAGAATTTTGAGGATGGATTCTGATTCCGCCCGTAAACGTGATACCTACAAATCCATGTATAATCGCATGAAGAAGCGGGATGTAGATATACTTTTGGGCACCCAGATGATTTCCAAAGGTTTGGATTTCCCGGATGTTACTCTGGTAGGCATTGTGATGGCCGATATTAGCCTGAATGTTCCAGATTTCAGAGCTGCGGAACGCACTTTTCAGCTGCTAACTCAGGTTGCAGGACGCTCTGGAAGAGCAGAAAAAGCAGGAGAAGTGATAATCCAAACTTATAATCCCGAGCATTATGCTATTTCGGCAGCCTGCCGGCAGGATTTCCTTGCTTTTGCGCAGGAAGAACTTGGCTACCGCAGAAAACTTTACTACCCGCCATTCTACCGGCTGGCACGGATACTATTCCAAAGCCTGGATTTGGAGCTGTTGAAGAGCGAAATGGGTGCTTTTGAGGAGATAAAGCTAAAGCTTGGGCAAATGTTCTATGTGCCGGAATTGCTGCTGCTGGGTCCGTCCGCTGCTCCATTTAGTAAGATTAGCAATTACTATCGCTTTCACCTGATTTTTAAGGGGATGAATAGCAAAACAATTCAGCAGGCTTTAAAGGTTTTTGTAGAGCTGTACAAGTGCCCTGCGGCTATTAGCTATCAAATTGATGTGGATCCGATGTCGTTGATGTGAGGAGTTTTTGTGTGTGGAGTTCCTGCGTCCCCGCAAAAAAGGTGTTCCGACGTGTTTGTGGAGTTCCTGCGTCCCCGCAGGAAAGGTGTTCCGACGTCTTTGTGGAGTTCCTGCGTCCCCGCTGGAAAGGTGTTCCGACGTCCTCGTCGGGACTGAGTTGACTGTCGGCGAGACGCCAACAGACCTTGCCAGCGAGGACGCTGGCACTCCCCAAAGCTGGCACTCCCCAAAGCTGGCACTCCCCAAAGCTGGCACTCCCGTCCCTATATATCAATTAGCGGTGTATGCCTATCCTGCGCAGCAACCAACAAGCGAATCTCGCTACGGATGCTTTCCAGATAATCTCGCATGGTACGTTCGGCAAGATCGGGATTATTGTTCGTTTCGCTAAGATGTGCCAATATCAGGTTTTTTAGCCCCGGATGAATCAGACTTGAGAGCAGTCCAACCGTTTCGTTATTGGATAAATGACCGTGTGAGCTGCGAATCCGCTGTTTAAGGTTCCAATCGTAGGGGCCTTCCATCAGCATTGTTTCATCGTGGTTGCTTTCCAGAATCAAGGTGCTGGCACCGCTAAGCTTTAGCACGCTTAGCTTGGTGGGATAACCCAAATCTGTGGCATAGCCCAGCCTGATAGCGGGTTCTGATTGCCGGTACAGCACAAAATTACAGCTTTCCGCAGCATCGTGTGATGAGGCAAAGGCTTCCACAATGATGTCTCCTATCCTGAAGCTGCTCCCCGTCTGAAATATCTGAAACCTATCCCCCACATCGCCAATTTTAGCGGCACAAAAACTAAGCGTCGGCCGATTGATCAGAATAGGAATCCTAAGCTTGCGGCTGATAGCTCCCACGCTGCGCGTATGATCTGAATGCTCGTGGCTAACTACAATGGCGGCAAGCTTTTCCCTGCTTATACCATGGATATCCATCACATCCAGAATCCTACGCATACTTACTCCAGCATCCAGCAAGATTGCCGTGTCGGAGCTTTGAACCAGGACGCAATTGCCCTTACTACCGCTGGCGATAACAATTGTTTGGAACATTATCCCTGGATAGGCCTGAAGATCTTGTAATAGCGGCTGTTCAGTTTGTCAAATTCTGTCCACACTGCATTTGGTGGTGCAGCCTCCAACATTTGCGCAACACCCACTGCTTGTGCATCAAGATTATCGCAAAGATGCAGAACAAGTGCTTCCAGGGTTTGGGGTAAACGTACTGATGCTTTTTCGTACTCCCCATGATGCGCCAGAATCAAATGCCGCAGGTTTAAGAGCAATTCATCGGGAAATCCTGGAATCCTGGCTGCTGTTTCGCAAACCATTTGATCGGACATGCTTAGGTGTCCTATCAGGCGTCCCAGATCGGTAAACTCGATATTGGTTTTGCTTTCATACTCTTTAACCTTGGCTACGTCGTGCAAGAGCGCTCCGGAAATCAGCAAATCGTAATTTACCGGATACATGCTGCTGGCAAACTCGCACAAGGCTGCCACGGAGATGCTATGTTCAATTAGCCCATGCACATAGTTATGATGCCAGCCCTTGGCAGCAGGGGACATAAGGTAGCGGCTGAAGAACTCTTTATCATCAAAAATCAGGTGCAACAGCTTATTCAAATGAGCCTGCTCCACCTTGTCGATAAAGGCAAAAAAACGCTCAGCCAGTACTTCCGGCTCGATCTTGCTGCGGGTTTGAAAATCTTCTATGCTGTACTCGGATTTATCCGCAAAACGCAGTTTGGTGATCGAAATTTGCACCTGACCTTTGTAGCTTACTACATTACCTTTAATCTTGATTACGTCACCAGCATCAAATTCGCCATCGCTTTTTTTGGCTTCTTTCCATACATTGGCAGAAATATTGCCGCTGCGGTCTTGCAGTTTTAGCCTTAAGTAGAT
>JAVEUB010000010.1:0-21070 GCA_034005785.1 Cloacimonas sp. (SeqCode)
TCTTCCGATCTGTTATGCCCACTACCTACGAGCCTATGCTGATCACCTTGTTAGCTCCGGGAGCGTTTATCACTCTTGGGCTGCTGATGGCTGTGATGAATGTGCTGAAGGAGAAGAAATAATGGGATTCTTAGGTCAACTCTTCGTAATGGCGATTTCCGCCATCCTGATCCAGAATTTTGTGCTGGCAAGGTTTTTGGGGCTATGCCCGTATTTGGGTGTTTCTAAGAAGTTAGATTCTGCCTTTGGCATGGGCATGGCTGTAATTTTTGTGATGACCATTGCCTCCGCGTTCTGTTATCTGATCTTTCAATACCTGCTTGTACCCTATCATCTGGAGTACCTGCAAACCCTATCCTTTATCCTCACCATTGCTGCCTTGGTGCAATTTGTAGAGATGGTTATCCAGAAGAACTCTCCCGCACTGTACAAATCCTTGGGTGTGTATTTACCTTTAATAACCACCAACTGTGCTGTTTTGGGCGTGGCAATACTAAATATCACTCCTTTAGCTGATGGCACCCGCTACAATTTCATCTGGGCGGTGCTAAATGGTTTCTTATCCGGCGTTGGCTTCACTTTTGTGCTGCTGGCGATGGCGGGAATACGAGAACGCCTCGAATTTGTAGATATGCCCAAAAGCATGCGTGGCATGCCAAGCGCTTTAATCCTTGCAGGAATCATGGCTCTGGCTTTCTATGGCTTCATGGGCATGAAAATCTAATAAGGGAGATGAGATAAATGTTGATCCTAAATATAGTTACTCCCCTTGCTGCCTCCATGATCTCCACCATTACTATACCAGTTGTTATTCTGGGAGCGATGGGGCTTATTTTTGGGCTGGTGCTGGCTTTTGCTGCCAAAGTTTTTGCCGTTAAACTCGATCCACGTGTGGAGCAAATTATTGCCGCTCTGCCCGGAGCCAATTGCGGAGCTTGCGGAAAAGCAGGTTGTGCTGGTTATGCAGATTCCATTGTTAATGAAGGTGCCGATATTTGTGCCTGTGCTCCCGGTGGGGCTAATGCTGCAGCTGCAATTGCCAAAATTATGGGCAAAGAAGCTACCGCGATGGACAAGAAAATAGCCGTTTATCACTGCACCAGCGGAGGCACGAACAACACCAAATGGAAGTATGCCTATCAAGGTATCGAAAGCTGCAAATCCGCAGTTAACATCTCCGATGGGCCCAATTTATGCTCCTGGGGCTGTATTGGGTATAATGACTGTCAGGCAGTCTGTAAGTTCGATGCTATCTCTGTGGACGAGCATGGAATGCGCATCATTGATCCTGCCAAATGTACAGCCTGCGGAGCTTGTGTAGCTGCCTGTCCACGTAAGCTGATTATGCTTATACCCGAAAACCGCCATGTATATATCCAATGCTCTTCCAAAGCGAAAAATCCTCTGGCTATGCAACTTTGTGGCACAGCTAAACCCTGTATCGGCTGTGGCTTATGCGCACGAAAATGCCCTGTCCAGGCTATTACGATAGAAAACAATCTGGCTCGCATCGATTATAGCAAATGCATCGATTGCGGCTTGTGCGCATCTGTTTGCCCCACAAAAGCTATTCTCGATCTTAAAACTGGAAAACGCCTCACCGCTGAAATTGAAGCAGAGAAATGCATTGGCTGCACCATCTGCGCCAAAATCTGCCCCACCAAAGCAATTACCGGAGAACTGAAACAACTGCACACTGTGGATAAAAGCGTTTGCATAGGCTGCGAACAATGCGTGATCAAGTGCCCCAAGAAAGCCATAACAATGGTGTAATACGAGCGACTTTGGCTAAAAAACCATGGCTACATTCACGCAATAGAGCGAATTTGACTAAAAATAATTTACGTGAAGTTAACAGTGAAGATAGCCCGCACTCTTGAACAGCATATTTGTTTTAGTTAAAACGCGGGCTGCAGGAATATAGGGTGTAATTTACAAAGAGTAAAAGAGTAAAAGAGTAAAAGAGTTAAAAAGGACTCAACACTGTAGAGTTACCTTGTTTTGTAGCAAAGATCGTGGTAAACTCATCAGATGATTTTTTTTTACCAGAGAACAGCGGAGATATGTCCATGATAACTGCATTTTCGCTACTGAATATAAATACTACAGCATGTAATTGTAGGGGCGCAATGCGTGCGCCCAAGTCCTTATCTTGCCATTTCTATTTTCATTCTTTTTTGTAAATCTCTTCGGTGTTTTCGGTGTGCTCGGTGGTTAATAAAACTTAGCCCGATACAAACAACTTGACGCAATTAGCATCCTGTCAATATGTGCAAATGTGGGACAGCGTTCCCTGATTTGCATAAATTGTGAGGTATAGAATGATTGACAGAGCCATGCAACTATATCTGGAAGAAGCTGCTAAAGGCTTTCCAGTAATTACCATAACGGGACCCCGTCAATCGGGAAAGACAACCCTGGCCAAGATGTGCTATCCGGATTATCGTTATCTTGATCTCGAAGACCCCGAGCTTAGACTAATTATGCAAGAAAATCCCAAGTCTCTGTTAAATGACCCTTGGGGAAGATACATTATTGATGAATTTCAGTTAGTGCCATCAGTGCTGTCGCAGATCAAGGTTATGGTGGATGTTGCGCAGTTGCCATTCCAGTTTATTCTTATGAAACAGGCATCGACCAAAAAACAGTGAGTAACTGGCTTTCGTTGTTGCAGGCAAGCTTTATTATTCATCTCCTGCAGCCTTGGCATGCCAACCACAATAAACGCCTGATAAAATCGCCCAAGCTGTATTTTTACGACACAGGATTAGTTTGCAGATTGCTCCGCATACGCGATGCTGAAGACCTGAATAACCATCCTTTGAAGGGACAGATATTTGAGACCTTCGTAATTGGAGAATACTATAAGCTTTACTACAACAAGGGCTTGGATATACCAGCATACTTCTATCGGGAAGCAGGAGGAGCGGAGATAGACTTGATTATTCAAAACGGAGCTGTGTGGGAAACAATCGAGATAAAATCTGCACAAAGCTTTAATCCCTCTTTCTTAGCCAATATCAAAGCCTTTCGCAAGGTAACAGGGAATAATTGCCCTGCGGTAGTAGTATATGGGGGCGAACTGGAATGGGAAAAAGATAATACCCACATAAAATCGTACAGTAGCTTGGGCAATATCCCCTAAAACGGATACTAAATAAAAAAACCTCTCCAAACCAAAGTTCAGAGAGGTAAGAAATCGCAAAAATGATTACTTGATGGTTAGTTTGCCTGTTTTCTTGCCCATTTTATTACATGTACCTGTAGCTTCGATAACTGTTCCGCTTTTAAGTCCCGTAAGCCGATACACTGCATTGCCACTAGTGGCTTTTTCTTGCGCAGTAAACATTTGGTTGATCATTTCCTTGCCGTCGATCTTGATCATGATGTTTTCGATAAAGTGATCCGCTGGGTTTTTTACACTATGTTCAAAATTTACGCTAAGTAGCTGCGTTTTAGCATCGTAACTAAGCACAACTGAGCTGGCGGGGTGAGCCATAAGACCCACTGCTGCGGCTAATAACAGGGCGATTATGATTAAGCTTTTCATTGTTTTCTCCATTCTTTGGTTTAGAATATATGATAACGCTTATTCAGCCACAAGCAAGGCTGATGATAGGGGTGGAAATCTCCCGGATTGCCACAGCTTCGCAGAAAGCTACATTGCAAACAGCTTAGCTGTTTCTACTATTCAGGAGATTGGCAGCCCTGAGATTGGCAAACCAATGCTTGCCTATTAGTTCCTAAGTAGTTCGGCCAGCTTGATAAAATCGATATTTACGCTGTAATCTTCTGATTTCTGAGTTGGGAATAAGCCTCCACCAGGAGTTTCTGCATAGTTATAGCTAAAGCCCACCAGGTTACGGTAGTGCAGGTTTATCCCATATCCGCTGGTACCTCCGTTTATTTCTCCCGCATCATCATCATATTGGCCATTGCGAATAAAAAACGTGTCCAAAAGCCCGATTTCAGTCCCCGAGCCGGTTGTGCGCTCATCTGTGTTATATAGAGGATCAAGCTTGGCATTCAGATAACGGAAAGTTAACAGGTTATCAAAAAACCTGAATTGTTCGGGTATAATCATAGCCGCCAGCTTTTCTGCTTTCACTGAAAGCCCAAAGGCAAAGCCTTGATTACGGCTCTGCCAAACCGGATCTACTTGTTCGGATTCAACATAGGTAATTTCATTATCTTCTACGTTAAAATGAGTTATACCATAAACTGCTTCAACGCCGATCATCCTATCATAACAATAGTTTAAACGGGCAATTCCCCCGATATTTAATGACCGAGTATCTGCTTTCGCATCTTGTTCAGTCACACCGAAACCGTGGCCTAAATCAGAATGGACATCAATATAATTCGCACCAATAGCCAGATCAACATACTCCAGCCAGGCTGGTTTTGAAGCAGCAAGGCTTCGATAGTTTTCGCAGGGATTAAGTGCAAAGCCAAAGGTGGTGGCATGATCGTAACTGCTATACTCGCCTACAACCTCACCCTTACTGTCCGGATACTCCTGTGTCCCGGCATCGAAGGTAATCCCAAATTTGTCACTGGCATTATACCCGGGAAGCATTATTCCCACGCCCTTATAGCCATAGGTAAGCATTGAGGAATTGTAGTACATATCGTTTAGTTCAGGGATATCTCCCCATTTATCCTTGGAATAGCCATAAGCCAAGCCTTCATGGAAAGCACTTACCGCGGGATTGGTGTAAACCGTGAGAGGATTATTGTGCCAGATGTTCACAACCCCAGTAACCCCACCCCCCATTGCGCGGTTGATAGAGGAGGGTTCGAAGGATAAAAACAAGAGACCACTTTGGCTTATAGCCGACAATGCCACACAGGCAAAAATGAAGGTTAGGATTAGAAGTTGTTTCATACCAAGCTCCTTGTAGCTATAGATATTTAATGGATTACACAAATATTTGATTACTGAGTTTAGTCAAGAGATTTTACCCAGGCATTCCCCCATTTTTTCCTGTCATTCCTGCGGAGGAGCTTGTGCGAAAACGTTTTGTCATTCCTGCGGAGGCTGTGTGAAAACTTCAAACTCCTCTGTCATTCCTGCGGAGGCTGTGTGAAAACTGCAAAACCTTCTGTCATTCCCGCGGAGGCGGGAATCCAGCCCTAATAAATCCCGTTAGGGATGTCACTATTAAAGCATTGATATATATATGATTATCTTCCGTTCTTACAGAACTTATAAAAGGGCTGGATTCCTGCCTCCGCAGGAATGACAAAACGTTTTCGCACAAGCTCCTCCGAGGGAATGACGGTAGTTGTTCCAGTGCCGTTGTTTCTTTATTAGCAGTGTTTTGCAGGCTATTATCGATATTTTGATTGACAAAAACAGCCTTCACAAAGTCTATCCCCTGATAGTGAAAATATTACACACATGTAAGTAAGCAGCACTTGCTATGAACCTCATTCAGGATAGAAAAGCCATGCTGCTGCTGCTTGCCATGAACCTTAAGGAGAATACCAATGGCCGTCCCAAAAAGAAAGACCTCTAAGACACGCAGAGATAAACGCAGAACCCACGATGCGCTTACCCCGCCGAGCTTTAACACTTGCACAAAATGTGGGCAAGCTTCCCGCTCGCACCATGTTTGTGCAAATTGTGGCACCTATAACGGCAGACAGATAATCGACGCCAAGGAGTAGTGTGCGAATAGCCGTCGATGCTTTCGGGAGCGACAACGCGCCGTATCCCGAAATTGAAGGCGCTGTTCTTGCCATAAAAGAAGATTTATGTAACGAAGTGATTCTGGTTGGGGATGAAGCAATTATTTCCCGCGAATTGGGGAAGTTTTATTATCCTCCAGCCAGAATTAGCATTGTGCACGCTTCTGAGCGTATCGACATGAACGATAGTGCGTCCACTGCCGTTCGCTCGAAAAAAGATTCCTCTTTGGTGCGTACAATAGAGCTGCATCGACAAGGCCTTGCCGATGTGGCTGTAAGTGCTGGAAACACGGGAGCTGTAATGGCTTCCTCGCTGCTTATCTATGGCCGCATCAAAAACGTGCAGCGTCCTGCCATCGCAGTTGTTTTCCCCACTCAGGTAGGGCATCAGGTGCTTTTGGATATGGGTGCCAATGTGGATTGTGATGCAGGAAATCTGTTGCAATTTGCGCATTTGGGCAGCCTTTATTTCCAGTTTTTGTTTGATGAAGCTAAACCACGCGTGTCTTTACTAAATATCGGTGAAGAAAGCGCTAAGGGTAATGCGATTACGAAACAGGCTTATCAATTATTAAAGGACACCCACGATCTCAATTTTATCGGCAACATCGAAGGCAAAGATATCATGCGTGGTATTACAGACGTTATCGTGTGCGATGGCTTTGTGGGCAACGTTGTCCTAAAAACTATTGAGGGCGTGGGGTTTTCCATTTTCGAGATTCTGAAAGAACAAATTAACCAGGATTGGATTGCGAAACTTGGTGCAATGCTATCTTACCCTGTTTATACATACATGACGAAAAAGCTGGATCACACAGAATATGGTGGAGCTTTGCTGGTAGGGCTAAATGGGATAACCGTGGTTTCCCATGGCCGCAGCAATGCTAAAGCGATGAAAAATGCCATTCGCTTTGCCGATAAAATCGCCACTTCGGGTTTTGTAAAACATGCAAAAAATTACTTTGAGAGGATTTCCTAATGCTTAGCTATCACGCCAAGTTCTCCTCCTTTGGCAGCAATGCTCCCAAGAAAATACTGAACAATTTTGATCTGGAAAAGATCGTGGATACAACCGATGAATGGATTCGCAGCCGCACCGGTATGTTCGAACGCCATATTGCTTCCGAAACCGAAGCTGCATCCGATTTTGCCTATCAGGCTGCAGTAAATGCCATTGAAAGCTCCACGGTTAAATACAAGGATCTCGATCTAATAATTGTAGCCACAATTTCTGGTGACCATCCCTTCCCTTCCACTGCTTGCATTGTGCAAAAAAGGCTGGGGCTGAAAAACATCCCTGCTTTCGATATCTCTGCAGGCTGCACAGGCTTTATCTATGCGCTTGATGTTGCGCGCCAGTATGTGGAAAATGGCATTGCCAAACACGTTCTGGTAATCGGCGTGGAAGTGCTTACCAAGATAACAAATTGGAAAGATCGCAATACCTGCGTGCTTTTTGGTGATGGCTCTGGAGCTACAATCGTTAGCCGTGCCGAAGCCTCGGATATTTCACGGATTATAGATACGAAGATAGACGCAGATGGCAGCATGGGTGAATACCTGATCCAGCAAGCCGGTGGCTCACGCATGCCAGCCTCGCACGAAAGCGTGGATGCAAATCTGCATACGGTTTTCATGGAAGGAAACCGCATCTTTAAAAGCGCTATCAAATGTATGTATGCCTCTTCCGATGAACTGCTTAAACGCAACAATATGAGCGTGGCAGATATCGATTGGGTAATACCTCACCAGGCTAACCTGCGCATCATCGAAGGGCTTGCCGACAAAATGCGGGTTCCCCTTAGCAAAGTGATAATAAATATCGAAAAGTATGGCAACACCTCTTCGGCAACCATCCCCATCGCCGTGGATGAAGCCATACGTAACAAGAAAATCCGCCGCGGAGATATAATACTGCTAACCTCTTTTGGAGCAGGGCTTACCTGGGGCAGCATCCTGGCAAGGTACTAACACGATGAAAACAGCATTTGTATTCCCGGGTCAAGGCGCTCAATATATTGGAATGGCAGCAGATTATCTGCAAAATCATCCTTGCAGCCTGGAAACCATAGATAGTTTTGATGCGATGCACAACACCAAACTTAAGCAAATAATGCTGGAAGGACCAGAAGAAAGCCTGAAACAAACCAGCATCACGCAACCGGCGATCTTGTTTCACAGTATTGCCGCCTGGAAGCTTTTTAACACTAAGAGCAGCATAAAAGCCGATTTTGTGGCAGGGCACTCACTTGGCGAATTCAGCGCGATGGTTGCGTCCGGAATGCTTAGTGTGCCCGAAGCCATGCACTTGGTGCATAAACGGGGGGAATTCATGATAAAAGCCAATGCTGGAGTTCCCTTTGCCATGAGCGCTATCATCGGATTGGATGCCCCTACAGTGATGCAGATTTGTGCCGAAGCCTCAGTTTCGGGCTTGGTGCAAGCGGTAAATTTTAACACACCTATCCAAACCGTTATCTCCGGGACAGCCGAAGGCGTTGCTGCAGCCGGAGAACTTGCCAAAAACCGCGGTGCAAAACGCGTGCTTCCCCTCATTGTGGGTGGGCCATTTCACACTCCGCTGATCCATCAAGCTAGCAAATGGCTGGCGGAAGAGATGCAGCAGCTTACTTTTAAAGATGGCAGCATCCCGGTGGTGTCTAATCTGGATGCCGCACCCTGTACAAATGGTAACGAGCAGCGCGATAAACTTGCCTTGCAGATTATCTCTCCGGTGCGGTGGGTAGAATGCATCCAATTCATGCTGGGAGAAGGTGTTGAGCGCTTTATAGAGTTCGGTCCCCAAAAGGTTTTGAGCGGAATGATAAAGAACATCAGCAAGGATGTGGAAATTTTTTCCATTGACAGAATCGAAGATGTTGATGCAGTTGCGTCAGTAACAGGTTGATGCAAGATTAACCTGAACGATGTTCACGAGGAATAGATGAATTATAGCTTAAATAAACAGGTTATCGTAATTACCGGAGCAGCCCGCGGGATTGGCTATGCCATAGCAGAGTCCTTTGCCAAAGAGCAAGCTACGGTAATTATTATCGATCTTAGCCAGGACGCTGTGGACAGCGCTGCTGCTTCACTTCGCGAAGGCGGCTTTGAGGTTTATGGCTATGTGGGTAATATTACCGACAGTGCTGCAATTGAAGCCCTTTTTGCCACTATTGTAGAGAAGTTTGGCAGGATAGATTGCCTGGTGAATAATGCCGGAATCACCCGCGACAATCTTGTGCTGCGCATGAAAGAAGAAGAATGGCAGATGGTGATGGATATCAACCTGAAAGGCAGCTTTATCTGCACTCAGAAAGTATTTAAACACATGATGAAAGCCCGCAAAGGCAGCATCATCAATATGGCCAGCGTAATCGGCCTTATGGGTAATGCCGGTCAGGCAAATTACGCCGCTTCCAAGGGAGGGCTGATTGCCTTCACCAAATCCTGTGCCAAAGAATTTTCCGCCCGCGGTGTACGTGTAAACGCCGTTGCTCCGGGTTTTATAGAAACAGCCATGACAGCTTCCCTAAGCGCAGAAGTGCGTGCTGAATATGCCAAAGTGATTCCCCTACAGAAAATGGGAACACCATTGGATGTGGCAAACCTCTGCTTATTCCTTGCCTCGGATGCCTCTGCATATATTACAGGACAGACGATCGCGGTGGATGGCGGATTAACAATGCAATAATTAGGTTTTAGGGGTTTGGTGTTAGGCAGTGGATACAGCTAAACCCTAAACCCTAAACCCTTATACATAAACCTAAAACAACCTACTTCAATAACATAGGAGGAATAATGGATATTGAAGCCAAAGTAAAACAGATAGTGATGGACAAATTGGGCGTAGAAGAAGCTCAGGTAGTCCCAGCCGCTAACTTTATCGAAGACCTTCGAGCCGATTCCTTGGATACAGTGGAGCTTGTGATGGCTTTCGAAGATGAATTCGAATTAACCATTCCTGATGAAGATCAGGAAAGACTTCGCACCGTCGGTCAAGCAATCGACTACTTGAAGGAAAAACTGGGATAAGATCCCATCATCTGTGTGGATCAATCCTGATAGCTTTTGTGGTATCAGGATTGCATCCGCCTTTAGTTGTCAGGCCTTAGGTATTGGACAAGCCATAACCTAAAACCTAACACCTAAAACCTACCCAATAATTATCTAACGAGGTTTTTATGTCAAAAAGAAGAGTAGTTATCACCGGAATGGGAGCCATCACACCTGTTGGGCACAACGTTTCCCAAACCTGGCAAAGCTTGATCAATGGCGTATCGGGGGTGGGGTTAATCACCCATTTTGACGCCTCCACCCTGCCTACCAAGATTGCCGCTGAGATAAAGAATTACAATCCCGAAGAGCACTTTGATCATAAAGAAGTGAAGAAACTGGATTTATATACACAATTTGCCATGATTGCCGCGCGTGAAGCCGTTGCCGATGCGGGTTTAGTAGCCGGAGCCTTTGATCCCGAGCGCACCGGTGTGATTACCGGAGCCGGTATTGGCGGTATCCATACCTTCGAAGAAGAATGCATCAAATGCTACACTCAGGGTCCGCGCCGCATCAGTCCTTTCTTTATTCCCAAAATGATCGGTAATATTGCCGCAGCACATATCAGCATCGAGCACAACTTCAAGGGTGTAAATTTTAACGTTATGAGCGCTTGTGCCAGTGCCAATCATGCCTTGGGCACTGCTATGCGCACGATTCAATATGGAGATGCCGATGTTATTGTCAGTGGTGGTGCAGAGGCTGCTGTATCTCCTTTAGCCGTGGGTGGATTTTCCTCCATGCGAGCGCTATCTACGCGTAATGACGATCCTCAAGCAGCGTCTCGTCCCTTTGATGCTCAGCGGGATGGCTTTATCATGAGTGAAGGCGCAGCTTTTCTGGTGCTGGAAGAATTGGATCATGCCAAAGCACGCGGTGCCAAAATTTACGCAGAAATAGTTGGCTATGGCGCTACAGGAGATGCTTACCATATGACAGCTCCAACCGAGGACGGAGAAGGTAGTGCCAGAGCTATTCTGATGGCACTAAAAGATGCCGGTATGCAGCCTACCGAGATAGATTATATCAATGCCCATGGAACCTCCACTCCCCTAAACGACAAAGGCGAAACGATGTCCTTCAAAACCGCATTTGGGGACTATGCCTACAAGGTGAAAGTGAATTCCACCAAGTCAATGGTTGGGCACATGCTCGGCGCAGCAGCCGGAATTGAGGCAATTGTATGCATAAAAACCATTGAGACAGGGATTATCCATCCCACCATAAATCTTGTGAATCCCGATCCTAATTGCGATCTTGATTATACACCCCACATCGCCGTTAAACAAACCGTTAACGCTGCCTTGTCCAATTCTTTGGGCTTTGGGGGGCACAACTCTGCCATCATTATCAAGCGCTACTCCTAAGCCAAGTTTTACTACAGATGGAGAAACAGATGAAATCTATCATCTCCAGGATCGTTGAGTACTTTAATGCCAAGAAGATCATGGAGCAATATCCCAAGTGGGAAAAAAGCTTGGTGCAACTGCAGAAACGCATAGATTACAACTTTCATGATCCTACCATGCTGCATGCTGCCTTAACGCATAAATCTTACTTACGCAGGCGTTACGATGACCACAAAGCCCCTTCTCCTTTCGAGAGAATGGAGTTTTTGGGCGATTCCATCCTTGGCTTTATCATCAGCAAAGAGCTTTTTGCACACCACCCTGATGATCAGGAAGGTACGCTCTCGAAACTGAAATCCAAGATTGTTTCCGAAACCTATTTAACCCTGAAAGCCAATGCTATCGATCTTGGTAAATATGTGTTGCTAAGCCCGGAAGAACAGCAATCCGGAGGAGCTTCCAAACCATCTATCCTGTCCGATACCATGGAAGCCCTTATCTGTGCTATATATCTGGATAGCGGCATAGCCGCAGCAGGCAGATTCATTAAGCATCACATTCTTATAGATTACGAAACTACCGTTACCCGCGATGAACTGGTAAATTACAAAAGCATTTTGCAAGAATTTATGCAGGGCAAAAATCAGGAACCACCCCATTATATCACCATTGCCGAAGAAGGCCCCGAGCATAGCAAAACCTTCGTTGTGGAAGTACGTTTGGGAGCCAAACTACTTGGCACAGGCAAGGGAAACACCAAGAAAAACGCACACCAGGAAGCGGCAAGATTGGCTTGCCAGAAACTGGGTGTGTGAACGTAAATTAAGAATTAAGCTGTGCAAGGGCTGAAGATAGAGTGTAGAGTAGTGTAGGATACCAATCCTGCATGAAAGAGTTATAAATTAAGAATTAAGAGTTAAGCTGTGCAAGTGCGAAGATAGAGTGTTTTGCTTTGCAGATATAGGACACATTAGAGATTTTTTTACCACAGAGAAAAGCAGAGAAAAGCAGAGAAACATCCATGAAAACTTCGTTTTCGCCACTGACCATGAAAATGTACCCACATATTTGTAGGGGCTTTTTTGCGCTCGCCCAAGGTAGCCGAATACTCATTTTCATGTAAAAGCAGAGAGATAGATTTAGGGCAAAGAAGTAATTGGTATTTCTTTCAGCCTTAGCGCAGCTTAACTCTTAACTACAAAAAGGACTGCCATGACCAAGCGTAACCTGATCTACCCCATCTTCCTACCCATGCAAGGATGTCCACATCGTTGTATTTATTGCGATCAGGAAAAGATTAGCGCTTCAGGCACGCTTGATATTAATTCTGAGATTGCCAATGCGGCAAGATTTGTTAACAACCATCCACATGAAACAAAAGAAATCGCCTTTTATGGTGGCAGTTTTACGGCTCTTACAAGTGCATATCGCACAAATCTTATGAACAGGTTTCAGCAGATAATAGATGATACTACCAGTTTTCGCATTTCTACTCATCCGCTGTACATAAATGAAGCTATTCTTGCTGAATGTGCCGAGCAGGGCATTACCTGCATCGAACTGGGGATTCAGGATTTCTGCTCTGATGTTTTACAAAAATCTCAGCGTGGCTACAGCGGTGAACAGGCTTTGCAAGCAGCTAAACTCGTACAGCAACATGGTTTCAAGCTTGGGGTTCAGCTATTACCAGGGCTGCCCGGAAGTAGTACCTCCAGCATCGCAGAAAACATCAACCGCTTAAGCGAATTGAAACCCGATTATCTTAGGATTTACCCACTAATCCTAATCAAGGGAACCGCCCTTACGACAAGCTATAACAGGGGTGAATACCTGCCACTTAGCCTTGATGAAGCTGTGCAAATTTGTGCTGACTATGCAGAAACCGCCGATAGGGAAGGCATAACAGTCATCAAATTGGGGCTACCCTCCACGCTTGCTCTACACGATGTGGTGGCAGGTCCATACCATCCTGCTTTTGGGGAATTTGTTCTTGCTGAACGCTTGATCCGTAAAATCATCTGTGCCGTTAAAAACGGAGAGCAAATAAACCTCGACAAAAAACAACGCACTCTGATATTGGCACACAAGGGAAGATTCAAGCTTATCTTGCAAAAGCGGCTTGAAAATTGCTCTGTTAAAGAACAGAGTTTAGCCCCTTTGCTGTAGATCTTTTGTGAAAAGTACAAACCGTTCTGTTATTCATGCTGAGGATATTGTGTGAAAACGTTTTGTCATTCCTGCGGATGAGCTTGTGCGAAAACGTTTAGTCATTCCTGCGGATGAGCTTGTGCGAAAACGTTTTGTCATTCCTGCGGAGGCAGGAATCCAGCCCATTTAAAAGTTCTGTAAGAACGGCAGATAGATGGCTATACTGCAATGCTTTATTTGTGTCATCCCTAACGGGATTCATCAGGGCTGGATTCCCGCCTCCGCGGGAATGACAGAAGGTTTTTGGAGTTTTACACAAGCTCTGAAGTGCCAAGCCAGTAGTGGGTTTTTTTTAACTTCTGGCTAAGATATATTGTGCGAATTGCGCAGAAGGATGTGCTCATGAAGTATTATGGATCTTTACTAATTGCCTTTTTTATCCTGCTGGGAGCATGTGAGATCAAAAAGCCCACATTACCAGACTGGGATGTAAATCTGGCATTACCGCTCATCAACCAAAGGTTTTATGCTTCGGAACTGGTGGACAGCACGAACATCGTGATCGACAGCACTAATGTGCTAACCCTTCAGCATATTGGCGAAAACACCACTCCCCAGATCAATAACGTCCCTTTTAGTCCCGGTGCTGATATAGATAGTGTTCCTGTTCCCGGAACAGGTTTTACCGGCTTTATGCCTTTTATCGATTCCAATAATCAGGTGGAAGTTGCCTACGCCCAATTCGCCAGCGGCATCCTGAAACACCGCTTTTTGAATGTAAACAGCAATGTTCAAGAGTTACATCTGGTACTGCATAATTTTTACAATGCCTCCGGTGATGAACTTACCCTTACCTACAATGGTGAAACGGGTTGGGTAAACACTTCCCTTGCAGGTTGCCACATGGGAACGCTTAATTCTCAGCAAATAATCACTGAAATACCTTTTTCGCTGGAAGTTGTGCCAGTTTTGCCGGCTACCACAATTGCAGCAACATTCAGTTTCCAGGCTAATACTCTGCTGGAATTCTCCTATTTTCAGGGGCTGCTGGATAATTATTCTTTAAGCCTGAATGAATCTAATTCCACCGTTGAAATAGATTATCCCTTTGGCATTAATGAGGCCGTTACCTTACAGCAGGCTACGTTAACGCTGGAAATCGAGAACCGGATAGGTTTTTCTGCCGAGTTCAGCGGTAAGTTTAGAGCCACTAACGACCAGGGAGAAACAAGAACGATCGACATTGTGGACGAAAACGGAGATAATTACCACACAGTGCCAGCTCTATCCACATCTTCACCCGGAATATCATATCTACAGTTTACCACCAATATCTCTCAACTGCTGCAAATAATGCCTACCAACATCGAGATTATTGATGGCATGTTTACCATTTCCACAGGGCAAACAATAGGCAGTGCTCAATCCACGGACATTATTAAGGTGAACTACCGGGTTAGCGCTCCCTTTAATTTTATCCTGCATGCACATGAAATTGTGGTGAAAGAAGAAAGCGTGATAAATGTGTCGGAAGATAACCAGGCGCGCATTCGTAATAATGCTCTGAGTGCCGAACTGGAGCTGAAAATTCAGAACACCCTGCCAATAGGGGCACACGCTACTTTGTATCTAAGCAGCAGCCCCAATATTGATATTACAAACCCCGCAACCTACGATTTTATTGAACATGCTGCGATCTATAGTTCTATTACTAACCCTGGTTGGCAAACCCTGGATTTTAGCCTGCCCAAGGCAGAGATGGACGTTTTTGCACATCCTGAAGTGTATCTGCGTTTCAGTTTCAGCTTTGAGGAAAGCGGAGAGCCAATTGTAATCCATGCCACCACCAGTGATTTCATCCACATCAGGGGAATGATGAATGCCAGTATCAGAATAGAAGGTGCGAAATGAAAAAGCTAATTATTGCTCTTTGCACGCTCGTTATCGTGGTTTCCTCTCTTCCCGCAATAACCACGGGAAAATCCATTTTCTTTTCCGATAGCTATATGCTACGTGCCAGGGGCGTGGAAGCAGCCTATTGGAATCCGGCAAATCTTATTCCTTCTTGCTATATCGATATGTGGCTACCGGGCTTGAATACAGGTGTTTATGTAGCCAATAACTCTCTTGATTTGGAAACCTACAATTTTATCGTGAGCAAGGATTACCTATCCGATAAGGACAAAACGATGCTACTAAGTAAAATAAAGCATAGCCTGAAAGCCTCCTTCAATGGTAACACCAGTATTGCCGGCTTTACTTTGGATAACATTTCTCTTTCCAGCTCTGTTAGCTTTATGGGGCAGGCTTCAGTCTCCAAAAAGTATCTGGAATTAGCCCTTTATGGCAACACAGATAGCTTGTATGCCTTCGATAAAACCGAGAATGACGCCAACATGCTGTGTTTCACGGATTTCACCTTTGGCGCTGGCAATTTCATTGTCCCCCTCCTGCCGGATCACTATCCGGAAATACGGGCTGGTTTTTCGGCAAGTATTTTGGCCGGAATTGGTAGTGCAGATGTGGATAATTTTAATGGTTATTTCAGCTCTGGCTGGGATGGCATCACCATGCACCAGGATTTAAAGGTTCGCTCTGGTATAGGCGGTTATGGGTTTAAGGGAATGCTGGGCTTGGCTACCAATCCCATGCCGGAACTGGAATTAGGCCTTACCCTGGACAACCTGTTCGGCTTTATCAACTGGGATCTGATTACCGAGCAAAGATCTCTGCATATCGTAGCGGACAGCCTGTATCTGGCAAATATTGGAGAGGATTTCTACAGCGAAACACATGAGACCATTGATATCAATGCTTTTTCTATCGAGCTCCCCCCCGAATTGCGCTTAGGCTCTATGTGGAGAGGTAAGGAATTCAACGTTTCGGCAGATTATGTGCAGGGATTCAAAAATTCCGTACTTACCAGCAGTATCGGCAGGTTTGCTTTGGGTGCCGAATTGATGCCTTTCCCGTTTATCAAAGTAAGCCTTGGCTTGGGCCTGGGCAATAGCAATTATCCGTGGCGCACCAGCTACGGCATTGGGTTCAATAGTAAAACCGCCGAGATTGGCGTTAGTGTGCAAAGCATGGAAACGCTTATCCCGGGAGCAAAATCTAAAGGGATTGCCATCGGAAGCTTTATCCGACTCTGGATCTGATGATTAAATACATTCTGATAATTCTGTTCGCCCTGCTAATTTCGGGCTACTACAACTTCCGCAGTCGTCCGGAAATTCCGGTTTCACGCAGGTGGTTGCTGTTTGTCCTGCGCTTTATTTCTTTGGGCATTTTGCTACTCCTCCTGATTAGCCCAATTTTGTATTACACGCTGCATAAAAGCCTTGCGCCTCAGGTGCTTATCCTGGAAGATAGCTCTGCCAGTATGGATACCAAACATGGCACAAGCAGCAAAGCAGCATACCTGAAACCTTTGGTGGCAGATCTAAAACAACGCTTCACCGCAGCGGGTTATGATGTTCTGGAACACCGTTTTGCCAATGGCTTGGAAGGCGATAACAGCAGCAGTTTGCTGGGCAGTAGCTTAGCCCAAATTGCGAAAGACAAAGGGCAGCAGAAGCTGGAAGCTGTGCTGCTGGCCTCGGATGGATGGCTTCGCGATGAATCGCTAACTATTGTGCAACAGTTGGGTAGCCCCTTTTACGTGCTTGCCGATAGCAGCCAAAACGCTACCCCTGATCTCGCCGTTACCAATGTGCGCACCAACCGCTATGCTTGGAAAAACGAGCCTAATACGTTAAGAGCCGAATTCAGCGCTGCTAATTACAACGGCCCTGCCAAGGCAAAGCTGTTTATTGCCAATCGCTTGGTTTCGCAACAGAATATTTCCCTGGAATCAGGCAAAACCAGTAGCCTGGATTTCACACAGCGTTTCAACCAAACCGGGTTCTTTCCCTGGAGGGTGGAAATCAGTTCTCTGGAAAGCGAAGTACGCCTTAGTAACAACGTTTATCCTGGTGCTATAGAAGTTTTGGCAGACAAAGAGCGCATTATTCTGATCTCTGATAAACCTGCCTGGGATAACAAATTTACCCTGGATGCCATTTCTGCCAATCCACGTTGGGAAGCCGAAAGCTATCTGAACCGAGGCGGCAAGCTATTTAGCGGAGAGAAAGCAGTTACCAGCCTTAGTGGTGAAAACCTGGCTGCCATTGTGCTGATAAATAACGGACTGTTAAAGCTTGATTCCAGCACTGCAACTTTCATCACCAATGCACAAGCAAAAGGCGTGGGATTGCTTTATCAGGGCATCCCTGTAGCCGAGCTAAGCCAAGCCCTGCCCATTCAACGCTCAAATGTGCAGGCATCCTATCAAGGTTTCCTGAATCCCACTGTAGCCGCGGCAAATTTTCCCATGCTAAATCCGCTTACTGCCTCAGCACAGGAAGTGCCCCCCCTTGATTATTACTATGTAACGGCAAGCCCGCAAACTGATGTTCTGGCTACTATCAATAATCCCCAAAACTCACCTGCAATCGTTGCAAAAAGCACGGGCAGCGCGCGCAGCCTGGCTTTTGCCACATTGAACCTCTGGCGCTGGCAAATGCAAGGCGGCGATGAGGGCTATAAAAAGCTGATCAGCAGTTGTTTAACCTGGCTTAGCAATAAAAGTACAGGTGGCTTTAGTGCCATCTATAACAACAGCTATTTTCAGGGTGAGGAAATCCGCATTCGCTTGCGTGTGGAAGATGATATCCGCCAAACAAGGCTGGACGTAAGCCCCCAAATTCGCTTGATTGGCAAAGATAACAAGGAGCTGCTTACGGATTATATGACCCGCGATGGCGATGAATATACCTTCAAAGCGGATTTGCGGGAGCCGGGGACATACAGCTTCGTTATTACCGATAAGGATAGCGGAAAAAATACAAGAGGCCGTTTCGACCTTAGTAATACTTCCTTGGAAAAGCGCGATTATGGCTACAATTTGCCTTTGCTCTCTTGGTTGGCCGCCGAAACCAATGGCAAGCTACTTTACGCCAGCACGATTGATACATTTACCCCCATTCCTGCCGTATCGGAAACCCTTGTTTCACGCCGCGAGATTTCGCTATATAAAAAGTGGTATATCCTTTCGCTTTTCCTTATTGCCTTCTGCCTGGAACTCTATCTGCGCAGACGTTGGGGGTTGTTGTAATAGCGTGCCTATCCTGTTATTCCCTCGGAAGAGCCTTTCATGCAAACGAGCGATTTTGACTTAAACTATTGCGTGCAGCGTTTCTCCATCTATCTGCTTACGATTTGTTTAGCAATAGTTTTTAGTTAAAACGCGGGCTACGCGACAAAGGGGAAAACTGAGATATGATGCGGGCTACGCGGTAACAGGATGTTTTGCCTATTTTTCGTTATTACGCAATCCGCGGTTTAACTCATAGTTTTGCCGAAGGCTGGTGTTATATTGGTGGATAGAGGATAGATGGTGGAGCTGATGAAACATTCGGCAAAACTATAAGTCAAACACGCTCCAAGGGTGGTTCTTGCATACGAGCGATTTTGACTTAAACTATTGCGTGCAGCGTTTCTCCATCTATCTGCTTACGAATTGTTTAGCAATAGTTTGAGTTAAAACGCGGGCTACGCGACAATGGGAAAAACTTGGCTATGATGCGGGCTGCGTGGTAATGGGAAAAACTTGGCTATGATGCGGGCTACGCGGTAACAGGATATTTTGGCTTTTTATCGTTATTACGCAATCCGCGGTTTAACTCATAGTTTTGCCGCAAGCTGGTGTGACAATTGTAGATAGAGGGTTAATGGTGGAGCTGATAGTACCTGCGGCAAAACTATAAGTCAAACACGCTCCAAGGGTGGTATGCAAACGAGCGATTTTGACTTAAATCTTGACTAATTTTAAGCTATAAAAAACCCTGCTATCGTGCCAATTGGGATTAATCTGTGCTGGATATATCCACGCTTAGACACCCAAAACGCGTACAGGAGATTAGATGAAAACATCCATGTTGATAGTATTATTAGTGTTACTGGCAGGGCAACTTATAGGCATAGTTGCTTTTAATGGCTTCAACCAGAGGAATCACCCTGAATTGGACTGGAAGAGCATCAAAACCCAGAACTGCCAGATTATTTACCATGACCCTTTGGAACAGCATGCACGCGCGGCAGCGGACATTGCGCAGAACACGTTTAACACGATGGTAAAGACCTATAACATCACTCCCGCAAAGACTTGTATCATTTATCTGTCCGATCAGGATAATATTGCCAATGGTGCAGCAGCGATGTCTTTCTACATCTTCATTTGGATAAATCAGAACGATTTCACGTCCCTATTTACGGGTAACGACAAATGGATGCGCAAGGTAATTTCCCACGAGCTATCGCATTGGTTTTTAGCTGCCTCCATAGAGGGCTGGATTACTCCGCTGTTGCCGGTTTTCCCCAATTTTCCGCGTAATCTGAATGAAGGTTATGCACAGTATTTCAGCGGTGAGCCCTGGGGCTACAATAGAGGCGACCGGTTTCTAAAAGCCTCCATCCTATCCCAAAACACGGGTATCCCTTCTCCGGAAGTGGATGGACATTTGATGTATGCCGATGGCTTTGCCAAGGTTCGCTACCTGGCAGCCATGCATGGTGAAGATAAACTGATTCAGCTTCTCAAATACCGCAATTCAGGCAAACTTTTCGCCTTTCAGGAAGCCTTCCAAAAGGTGTATAAGCGCAGCTACAGCGATTTTGAAGAAGAATGGCGTCGCTATGTGCACACCTATTACTATGGCGAAATTTATGCAGCCAAAAGCTGCCCTGCAGATACCTCCGCAGCGGGCAATATCAACGATTTTACCTCGCTGGAAACAGACTATTACCAATTTAACAATCTGGATTGGAAAGGCGATAAACTGCTGTTCGTAGCCCGGGAAACGGTTAACCAAAAGTATTTTGATCTCCTCCTGGCAGGTGTATGTGCCGATAGCCTGAAAAGCGATAAACTGAAGCTGGACAAGCCTCGCAGCCTGTTTAAAGCAGGCCGCTACACCAAGATATCCCTTAGCGAAAATGGCAAATGGGCAGCTTTTGCCGTTTACACACGGCACAAAAATGGACGCTTGGCACCAAGAATTTATAAATACGATGTTAGTGCGCAGAAGTTGCAGACGTTTAGCGAAGGTAATTATCCCGAAATTGATTCTACCGGCGGTATTTATTACCAGAAGCTGGGCAGCAGCACTAATGATATCTTGTACATCAATCCCGATAAATCTGTGCAGCATGTTTATGCCCTTGGCACAGACGATCAGATAGGTAACCTCAGCTTAGCTCCCGATGGCAGCAAGCTGGCTGTTACTGTGTTTGATAGTGCTAAACAGTTCAATATCAGCATTTTGGAGCTTGGCAGTAAGAAAATCAGGCAAGTTCTGCCCTTAAGCGGCATGGCGCTATCGCTAAACTGGAATAACGCCAATGAACTGCTGTACACCAGCGAAAACAAGTTGGATTACAGCCTGGATATCCTGAGGTATAATCTGGCGGATGAGACCACACAGAAATTTGGCAAACCGCCCTATAACGCTGTGCCGATTAAGTTTATAGAGGATAAACTGTATGTGATGGCCGATTTTGATAAAGGTGCCAAACAGCCGGGTTGGTTCAAACCCATACCCAATAGCGCTCCGGACGCGGCATTCACCGAGAATTACTACAATAAATGGTTGCACATGCAGCCCACCTATAGCATTCCGGATTCAACCGGGCAGTTCCAGATTTCCGCTCCGGTGAGCTACAATTCCTGGCGCAACATCAAATACCTGCTGGGTTTTGTTTTGCCGGTGTACCCCTACGTT
>JAVEUB010000229.1:0-4888 GCA_034005785.1 Cloacimonas sp. (SeqCode)
CGGAGGCGGGAATCCAGCTCCGATAAATCCCGTTGTTACTCTATTTAATGTCAAGTAAAATCTGCTTGTCATGATGAAAAAATCGGTTATCCTGTTTTTGGAAGAAAATCGGAAGGAGCAGCGGGTTGCTTGCCTGAACTTCGAGTTCGTTTTGCAGCGCCTGTCTGCTCTTTTCGAATATGAGCATTCTTTTTAGAGATTGGTGCTAAATTTATTGAAAGTTCAAGTTCTTTCTTCTCAACAGCTTGGATTTCTAGGTTGTGAGATTTTTTCCTTTGCTCATACTTCTCCCTGTATGTAGTATCGACTTGCGGATTATAGGCTTGATCATCCTTCAACATGCCGTATAGCATTCTCAGCATCTTCTTCATTACTTTGCAGATAGCTGCTTTTCCTGTCATGCCCTTTTCCACTGATTTACGGTAAATGGCACTCAGATATGGGTCATGATGACAGGCCACCATAGCGCACATATACAGAGTTTTCCTGAGCAAGACGTTCCCCTTTTTAGACATATGAGGTTTTTTCTTGAGATCACCGCTTTCTTTGATGACCGGATACAAGCCAAAGTAACCAACTATTTGATGCGGACCATCAAATCTGCTAACATCTCCGATCACACAAAGCAAGGTTACAGCTGACTTTTTGGCTATGCCTGGCATACTCATCAGTATTTTCAGCTTATCCTGAGGCAATTCGGCAAAAAGTAGGTCATAAATCTTGTCTATTTCCTGAGTGTAAGCCTGTATTCGCTTGACTGTGCTTGTGATCATCAACTCCACCAATTCACCGCTATCCCGGGATTGTCCTAGCTTGCATCTTTCCTTTAAAGCCTGCCAATCTGAGGGGGTAAAATAGGCAATGCTGTTATTCTTAGTCTGCCGAGCCTTGGACATGGCTGCCGCACTGGGATAACGTTCAAGTAGGGTAAGTACATATTCGGGCAAGGTGTTACGGCAGTAAGGTAATATTTCCGGGAAGTATAGGTATAGATGCTGACGTAATTTGTTGATTAACTGCACTTTCTGCTTAGTCAAAAGCATCAGATGGCTCAAACACGCCCTATATTTGTCATAACTATCGGGCTTATAATACTCCACAATGTCTGCGTGGTTGATCAGATACCTGGCTATGGCTTCACTACTGGTACGGTCAGTGATCTGTACTTTCATATCAGCCTGCCTGGATTTGGAAACTCCCAAAGGGTTCAGACGTGCCACTTTGATCGGAAATCGTTCGCTCAAGCTATATAAATAGCCTAACCAATGGTTTTCATAAGTGCCGGTACTTTCCACAGCAGCATAAATCTGCTCTGGGTTATTGGTTTTGACTACATTCTCCAAATACTGTTCCAGTGCCTCATAACCTTCATCTATGTCAAACAACTGAAACGGTTTTCCGACAACTTTCCGTGCGGCGTTTAGCAGGCAAAAATCAGCGTATCCCTTGCTGACATCAATGCCCAGGTAAAGACTTGTTTTCATTTTTTACCTCCAGTAATTATTGAATCCAACCCTTAGTCTTCCATTTGTTTAAGACATCTTGTGCCAAGTTACTCTAAGACCTTTAAGGTTGGTGGAAGGGATAACAACGGGAGAGACTCTAAGTCTAAGGGATGGCTATCCCTTTTCCACCATAATAACTCACTATTGGAAGACAGCAAGTCATAAAGATTCAATAAAAAAGGGATTGCACAAAAAAACCACAGAGATCACAGAGAACACCGAAACTATTGCTAAAACAAAGATCTTATAATATCAAGGATGCTTAACATGGATTCTCAATTCACTTGTTAATCCCTGCTTTTCTCCTCATTAATCCCCTTATCACCTGTTACCTCTTTTACTTGCATAGGATCACCGTCAGTTAGAGCGAGTACGAAGGTCTGTATTGTACCAAACAACGCTGTTTATCCACAATGTATGTTCTACCTTTGGCAAATTGTTTCTCTCTTCCCTGCATGCATTGCCTTAGCATTGGCTATGCATTGTGGATGGGATGGACAATGCAAAGCCAATGCTAAGGCAATGCATGCAAGAGAATAACTTCCGAGCGGAAGCCAGGGAATACAAGCTTACCCACAAATCTTGTTACTTGGTAGCCCGCGTTTTAGCTCAAACTGCATAGCCCGCGTTTTAACTTAAACTATTGCTAATCAGAGAATAAACAAAAAAATTGCTAACCAAAGCACGCAATAGTTTAAGTCAAAAATCGCTCGTTTGCAGATGCCACTTCTCACTTGCGAAGCTCTCACTTTGTAAATCTCACTTGGCGCAGCCTCTCACTGCGTAGCTCTCACTGGCGCAGCAACAAACAACCAAAAAACATTTCTGCTTGACGGATAAAAGCATCTGCGTATTATGTGGATTCTGGTGTTGTGGATAGAACAGCACTTAGCTAATTGATATTATAACAAAAATATACAGATAAGGAGACCACTATGGATGCTTTGATGCTTTTAGGTGATGAAGCCTTGGCACAAGGTGCGCTGGATGCGGGAATATCAGGTTTTTATGCCTATCCCGGTACGCCTTCCACAGAGATTATGGAGTACGTGCAGCGCAGCAAACAAGCAGAAGGAATTCACAAAACATGGAGTTCCAACGAGAAAACTGCAATGGAATCCGGTATTGGTATGAGCTATGCCGGTAAACGCACGATGGTAATGATGAAACACGTTGGTTTGAACGTGGCAGCCGATCCCTTTATGAATTCTGCATTTACGGGTGCCAATGGTGGCTTGATTGTTGCCGTTGCCGATGATCCTTCCATGCACAGTTCTCAGAACGAGCAGGATTCGCGCTTTTACGGCAAATTCGCGATGATTCCCATTTTAGAGCCTTCAAACCAGCAGGAATGCTATGACATGGCGTTCTATGGCTTTGAACTGTCGGAAAAATATCATATCCCCGTGTTGTTGCGTTTAACCACGCGCCTGTCCCATTCCCGCTCCGGGGTTATCAGAAGAACTCCTCTGGCTCAAAACCCCTTGAAAAAGCCGGATAATCTGTTCCAGTTTATGCTGTTGCCTGCCATAGCCCGCAAGAAATACCAGAATTTGATTGCCATGCAGGAAGATTTTATTGCGGAATCGGCAAAAACACCCTTTAACAGCTTTTACCTAAAGGCGAAAGACTTCTCTAAAGGCATCATCTGCACCGGTTTAGCCTTCAATTATTTGAACGAAGCATTTAAGGGTAAAGAAATCCCTTACCCTGTAATAAAAGTTTGCCAATATCCCCTGCCAGTAAAGCAAATTCACGAGCTGTATGCTGCCGTTGATAGCTTATTGATCCTGGAAGAAGGCATGCCTTTGGTGGAAGAACAGCTAAAGGGTTTGGCTTTCAGCGGACAAAAGCCCATTCATGGCAGATTGGATGGCACTTTAACCCGAGATGGCGAATTGAATCCTAATAAGGTAGCTGTAGCGCTTGGTTTGCCGGATACCTTTGGCAGCGCTGTTCCAGAAGTAATTGCTGCCCGTCCGCCCATGCTATGCATAGGCTGTCCTCATGCCGATTCCTACACTGCCCTCAATTTAGCAATGGAGCCTTATGGCCGTGGACACGTGTTTAGCGATATCGGGTGCTACACGCTTGGTTTTATGCCCCCCTACAATGCAATTAATTCATGTGTAGATATGGGAGCGTCCATTACTATGGCCAAAGGCGCTGCGGACAGTGGCTTATTCCCCTCGATTGCAGTTATTGGCGATAGCACATTTGCCCATTCCGGCTTAACCGGATTACTGGATTGTGTATTCGATAAAACGAATATTGTGATTATCATTCTGGATAATTCCACTACCGGCATGACGGGTGGCCAAGAATATACCGCTTTTGGTAAACTGGAAGAGATTTGCGAAGGATTGGGGGTTGCCAAGGAACACATTCGGGTGCTTATTCCCTTCAAGAAAAACTACCCCGAAATGGTACAGGTTTTCCAGGAAGAAATGGCTTACAATGGCGTATCGGTTATTATTCCCCGCCGTGAATGTGTGCAAACCCTGAAAAGAAAGCATAAAATGGAGGCTTAAGATGAAAATAGATATAATCCTTGCCGGTGTCGGAGGACAAGGCATCCTCACTATTGCCACCATCATTGGCACTGCTGCCATCAAACGCGGGATGCACCTAAAACAAGCCGAAGTTCATGGCATGAGCCAACGTGGGGGAGATGTGCAATCCCACCTGCGTCTTTCGGATGAACCCATCTGGAGCGATCTAATCGCCTTTGGCGGTGCTGATATGATTCTTAGTGTTGAGCCGATGGAAGCGCTGCGCTATCTGCCATATTTGAAGAAAGATGGCTGGATTATCACAAATTCCAATCCCTTCAAGAACATTGCTGTTTATCCTCCCGAGGAAGATATCTACAATGAGATAAAGAAGATAGATAAGCACATCCTGTTCGATGCCGATGCTATTGCCAAAGAAATAAAAGCTACCAGGGCTATGAATATCGTCGTTTTGGGCGCAGCTATTAAACAGCTTGGCTTTACCCAAACAGAAATTGAAGAAGCCATTAAAGCTATCTTTGCCCGCAAGGGAGAGGCGATTGTGGATTCTAATCTGCGTGCTCTGCAAGCTGGTATTGATATCGGCGGAAAATAAAGCGAAGATTGGCATGTTTCTTGTATGCATAAACAAGGAACTTGCCGTAACGGAAGATAATGCTGTGGGTGAGTTTACAAAAGCTCACCCACATGTGTATCAAGAGAGAAAAAAGCTGCTATTATTAGAACGTGGGTGAAAAACTTCAAACCGCTTTTGTCATTCCCGCAGAGGAGCTTGTGCGAAAACGTTTTGTCATACCCGCGGAGGAGCTTGTGCGAAAACGTTTTGTCATTCCTGCGGAGGCAGGAATCCAGCCCATTTATAAGTTCTGT
>JAVEUB010000230.1:0-4882 GCA_034005785.1 Cloacimonas sp. (SeqCode)
GGGACTGCCGCTGTTCGTGACCGTGCCATCGTCAAAGAAGACGTGCTGGTTGGTGTAGGGCTCGATGTTGGTCCAGACCCCGTTCGCCTGGAAGGCGGACCACGTCTGCGGGGTGGCGGCCAGTGTTCCATCCAGGAATTCAATCCGGTAGGCGCGCCCCGTCGCCGTATCCACCACGATCCGCGCGCCAGCGACAGCGGACGCGTTGTCCATTTCAAATACGGTGTCGGCATCCGTGGGGTCCAGTCCCGCGACGTACATCTGCCAGACCTGCATCACCCCGTTCGAGGCATCCTGGAGGGCCAGCGCTTCGTACTCGGACGCACTGTGCCCGCCCCCGTAGTATCCGTCGAGCCAGGTATAGGGCACCGCCGCTGGCGAATTGGAGGTTGCGGTTCCCGGCGCTGGGGCCTCTTCGATCTTGAGGTACTGCACAATGGCTCCATCACTATAAATGGGATTCGTCGAACCCCCGCTTTCATCAAAGTCAAAGCCGACCCAAATGCCATTGCTGTAGAGGTCTGCTCCGGTGCGCGCGGTGGGCCACACATCAGCCGAAGCGTCACTGGCGGCCAGATTCTTCACATTGTAATAGACCGAAGCGCTGTTGCTCAGGCCCAGCAGATCCCAGCAGGGCGCCAGGTCATAAGTGTCATCGGCGCCATCGTGACCGCCTGTGCCCTCATTGACAAACAGGGAAAAGGCCAACACCGCCTCCTTACCCGCGGCAACCGCACCGGATTCCTCATATTTGGCCACGGCAAAAATCTTGCCGTTGTCGTAAGTGCCTTCATTTTTCCGCCCCAGATAATACTGATTTCCGCTTTGCAGTGCGGGGCTGTTCAGGCGCGCCCAGTTGACCTGCCCATACCACTGGGCCATTTGCCGGCTCCAGGTGGCGGAAGGCGGACTCTCCCAGATCAGCAGTTTGTTCCACTCCTTGAAGTGCGGAACCCACTTGCCCATGTTCAGCTCAAACCAGGCAAATCCGTTGTACTGATTCCCGGCCACCGCATCGCCGGCGGAATAGCCGGTCTTGTCCGTCTCGCAGGGAACAATCCCCTGTTCCTGTCCGTAAAAGGTCATGGGCAGGCCCATCATGGAGGAAACCATCGCAAACCGTGATGCGGTCACCCACGGGTCGGCATACGGCATCACTTCGTCATGGCTGGTCAGGTTCAGCAGTACCGCGCCGCCGGCATACATGCTTTTGCGTGACTCGATCGCATTCTTGACATCGCCTGGCGAACCCGCGCCGACCATCTGGAAGACAAAGCTCTCGTTCAGGATGTCAAAATGCCGATTGGAGCGATAGCTCACCTTGCCGCCATCAAGCGACTCGGCCATGAACATGAAGTTCCACTTCGTCGAACGCGTGCGATTAATAATGTACTCCCAGAACTGCGGCGGCAGGCCCTGACCAAAGTCGCAGCGCAGGCCATCAATGCCATAATCATCGACCAGGATGCCATTGGCATCCGTCACACCCGGCTGATTGCTCAGGCTGTGGCCAGTCTTTTCGAGCCAGAATTCCGGATAGGCGCCCATGTACTCCCACAGTTCCTCGGTGTGCGTCGTCATGGAGGTATAGTCGTACCAGTCCTCTTCATTGAGGTAGTCGCTGTTGTTGTCTGGATTGTGGCGGACCAGTGCAGCATAGGTGCCGTAGAACAATTCGGCCGTGTCCAGCCACTTGCCAAAATCGCCGCGGTCAGGCGCGCTGGCGATGTCGTGCTGCCCTCCGGCCGGGCCGTTGTAGAATGTGGCCGGCGCCCCGTAGTCGCTGACATTGGCGAACCAGCCCGGCCGCAGGCTGCCGATCGCCGTTGTGGCCCCCTGCCCGGCCGAAACAATGCCCATGTCCTCGCCCATTTCGCCGAACACGGCATCCCATGACGTGTGGTTGAATACCCCGTCCAGCATGATATTGATCGTGCCGACATAGCTGGTCGTCATATGCGCGCTCTTCCCGGCATCACACGCCGTGACGAACTGCTGAAATTCGCTCATCGCATCGGCCGTTGTCGTTTCGCTGCCGAACCACTTGCTGACCGAGAAGTAATCCTTTGCGGCATACGGGCTGCCCGGTTCACCATCCTCATCCAGGCCATATTCGGAGGACGTATGGATCGGCTGGAACCACAGGCAATTCGCCTGAATCTTGTTGAGATACTCAATGCCGAACTCATCGAAGGTGTCGCGGTTGGGCGCACTGGTATCAATCAGGTCCTCGAAGGTCGAGCGGCCGGACTCGGTGGCATTGCTTGCCTTCACGCTCAGCGCATTCAGCTCGTAGATGCTTTGTTCCAGCACCTTCCGCGGCGAAATCACCACCGCATGATCGCGGATGCCGCTGCCGGTCTCGGAATAGTACACCCAGTTGGTGTCGCCGGACACGCGATAGCGTGCGGTCAGACGATATGCGCCGCACTTGTCGATATCTGCCACCCAGACATAGCCGCCATCGCTCGGGGACCAGGTCATGTCATAGGCCGCATAATAACCCGCGGTGTTGGTGGTGATCAGATTGCCGTTCGGCGGACGGATGGCATCCGGCACGCCGTCGCCATCCAGATCCGCATCCCAGAAATCCCGCCGACCCACATTTGAGAAAATCTGAACCTCGGTCACGCTGACCGGTGGGATGTACACAGCCTTGAGGCGCACGGTTTCGCTTTGTGCTTCATCAATGAAGAATTTCGTGGTGGTGTAATCTGCATTCACGCCGTTGACCGTAAGCGCGTTGGCGCCCTCGCCCTGCATCCGATACTGGAACACCTGGTCGTTAGCGCCGTCGGCCTGATATTCCGCCAGCCGCTTCGTACCGGTGCCCTTCCAGGCCGCGATCTGGTAGTACAGTGCGGCATCGGCCGAAGCGGCCAGGTTGGTGTCGGTCACGGTGCCCACCCACCACATGGCATTGCCGTTTGCGCTGCTGTCTTCTTCCTCGTGGCTGAAGGTCATCGTGACGGTGTTGGTCAGCGTGGGATCGACGGCCCGCGTCCCGGGCCGGGAACTGACCCCTTGTTTGGAACTTCTTTGCGAGCTGGCGGTCGCCACCTTGTAGCGGACTTCGGCGTGGTCTGCCCACTTGTTCGTGCCGTTCTTGTAGCCGATTTTCGCCCAGATCTGCAGGGTATCGCTGGACAGTTTGACCGCATTGCCACCGTGCCAGACATACCCCGGCTCCGTGCCCGGGTCCCCGCCATAGGTGAAGTCAAAGGGCGCCGCCTGCGCCGCCGACAGCGTGGCGAACGCCTCGCTCGACACACTGTCACCCGCCAGTCCCAGATAAGTCGTGTCATGGTCCGAATAGGTGACCGCCATCACATACTGCACCGTCTGTGTTTTGGAATATGTATCGGCCGGGATGGTACCGCGCCAGTACTTGTTGTCGCCCGAGGCCGAATCATACGACAAACTCAATGTGCTCCAGCCCCCCGCACCCGCCAGGCGGTAGTACAGTGTGCCGCCGGTCTGGTCGCCGGGGTTGCCGCCCGTCCCGCTGTCCTGGTTGCCGTTGTAAATCGTCACATCGTTGTCCGCGTACGGATGGCGCGGATTGCGCATAGTTGCGCCGGCCGGTTCCGCATTCGTCGGAATATGCCAGCAGTTGCCGAGGTCGGTTGCACTGGTCACCGCAAACGGATGCGATGCCGCGTTGGTCGCCGTCGCGTACTTCACGTTGTCGGCCTGATCACTTGTGCCCAGGTAGGTGGTATCCGCCCCGCCGTTTCCGTACTCCACCTGCAGGTAGTACTGCAACGTCTCGCCCAGCGCCACCGCATTGGAGGGAACCGCCGTCACCCAGTAGTTGTTGTCACCGGATGCCGAGTCATACGACAGGTTGGTCGAGGACCAGCTCGCATTGGTGGAGTTGCGGTAGAACACCGTCCCGCCGGACATGTCCGCGTCGGTCTGATAGTTACCCACATAGATATAGGTATCCGCCCCCGGCGAGGGGTTCGTCGGATTGCGCATCGTCGCCCCGACCGGCTCCGCATTGGTCGGAAAATGCCAGCAGTTGCCGAACACCGGCTCCGCCTCGCCCACCAGATAGGAAAAGTTTGTGCCGCCAGCCGTGTTCGCCCGCAGCGTGCACAGGTCGTAGTTCGCCTTCAGAATATTTGTCGGCATCGTGCTCGTCAGCACATAGTATTTAACCGTGCGGCCGGACGGTTGCCCGGGGATCGAAATCGTCGCAGCCGTGCCCGCCACCGACGCCACGGAAAGTGCGCTGTTGGCAAAACCGTTGGTGGTCCAGCGCGCATACACCCCCTCGCCACTCGTCGCTGCACTCAAGGTCGCCGTGACCGTCACCGCGCCCGTCCCCGCCGTCGCACTGTTGTCTTTCACGCTTGTGATGGTCACCGGATTGTTGGTCGTCGCCATGATCACGAATGGCCGATCGTACCAACTGGCATCCCCCTGCAACCGGAACGTGTATCTCATGCCACTCGTTTCGGAAAAGCTCAGGTTCTGCGGAGGATTTTCATCCACGTTTTTCCGGGCTTGGCCAATCGTGTTATTCACCACCGAATTCGTGGTCATGGACAAAGCTCTGCCCCATTGTTCCGCCCAGTCGCCGCTGCGGTCGAACTTGAAGTCCGAACTGGCCCGGGTCGTGGTGCTGGTCATGGTCACGGAATAAAAGGTGTCGCCCTGGAACGCGACATTTGTCGCCATCCACGGCAGATTGGTCCACCCGTTGATATTTCCCCGCACCGCTTCCGCCCGAGCCCCCGTCACCCCGCACAGGAAGACCACCGCACAGCATCCACTCAGCAATCGTTTCGTCATCATGTGTTCCGCCTTTATTGCGTACCGGCCTCTGTTCTGAACTGTTCTAAGCGATTCAGGCTATCTCATCGCAGCCCTCCTG
>JAVEUB010000231.1:0-4861 GCA_034005785.1 Cloacimonas sp. (SeqCode)
CCGATCTGCTCCTCTGCGGGAATGACAGAAGGTTTTGCAGTTTTCGCACAAGCTCCTATGCAGGATTGATATAATTAGGGGTTCAATAGCTGAATAAGCAGCATCACATTTAAAATAAACACCACAATGCCGATGATCCATAACAAAATGTTATCCATTCTGCTATTGGCATGGCTGCCCATCACCCGCTTTGAGGATGTGAGGTAGATCTGCAAAAAAATCGTTATTGGAAGCTGAACGCTTAGCAACATCTGGGAATAAACCAAGCCCATGAAAGGATCGGTGATAAACTGGATGATCAGCAAGGCGATCAGCATGGTTATCCCCACCCCGATTTTACTATGCCGGTCTTTTATATCATAAGGCTCTTTAAATATGCCTGCAAAGATGGTTCCCCCTGCCATTCCTGCTGTAACGCTGGAGGATACTCCCGCAAAAAGCAAGGCTAAGGCAAATACTATTGCTGCGGCATTACCAAGTATAGGACGAAGCATTGCTTGAGCCTGGCTAAGCTCGGTGACGGCAATATGGTGCGTAAAAAAAGTAGCTGCGGCAACCAAGATCATCGCACTGTTAATCGCCCAACCGATACCCATGGCAAACACTGTATCCATAAATTCATAACGTAACTGATGCTTAATAACTTTTTCATCTTTGATGTTCCACTGCCGGCTTTGGATAATCTCCGAATGCAGAAAGAGATTATGCGGCATTACCACCGCTCCCAAAACGCTCATCACAATCAGCATCGAACCTTTGGGAATAACCGGAGCCACCCATCCCACGGCTGCTTGACCCCAATTGATGTGAACCAGACTAAGCTCGAAAATAAAAGCGATGCCAATTATGGAAACAAAACCGATAATGTACTTCTCCAGCAGTCTATATGAATTGGCATACAGCATCCACAGGATCACCCCCACCACCATCAAGCTGCCGATCCTAAGAGGGATATGGAAAAGCATTTGCAGCGCAATAGCTCCTCCCAATATTTCGGCAAGGGCGGTGAAAATTGCGGCTAAAACAGCGGTGCTTAATACCCCTACGGAAGCCCATTTCGGCATATAGGTAGAAGCTGCTTCGGATATACACAAGCCTGTGGCAATCCCCAAATGTGCCGCATTGTGTTGCAGCATAATAAGCATCAGCGTGGATAGAGTAACCATCCAGAGCAAAGTATATCCATATTGGGCACCTGCGGCGATATTAGACGCCCAGTTTCCGGGATCGATAAACCCTACGGTAACTATTAAGCCCGGGCCGATATACTTGAAAATATCCAGCCCCATTAAACGGGGTTTATGGTTCTTTGTGGAAAAGAATTCTTTAATCTTATTCATAGCGAATTCACCTTATGGAAACGAGAATATTTTGTCAAGATATTCAGTTTTCTGGCATTTCCCAGTTTTTTACAATTATTACTGTTTTAAAATCGTCATTCCCGCATCCAAGACTATGTAAAAACCCTGTAAATTAAATTATCAGCATAAGCAAGTCCCATCGGGACGATATTTCAGATAGCATTTCCCGCAACCACAGTTATTACATTGAGTCCCATCGGGACGACATATCATCAAGAAACCCATATGGTTAGCGAGGAAAATATGCCGTCCATACAGGACTCAATACACTTCCTTGGGGCTTCCATTTTCTATCTTAAATATCGTCCCGCTGGGACTAAAAAGACATTTTCACACAAACTCCTCCGTGGTAATGACGGTTGTTAGAGCTTGTTCCCAAAGAGTTATTGCTTATCAGTCTTTCTTGCGTTTCAGGCTTTCCAATTGCGGCTTCACATGAGTTTGGTAGCAATCGGGGCAGATGGAATGCGAAAACATAGTGTCTGTATGATCGGAGATATATACTTCCACTTCTTGCCAGTAGTTCTGATCAGTACGCACTTTTTTGCAATAGGAGCATATAGGTAACAGCTTTTCCAGGCTGGTAATTTTGGCTGCAGCAGCTTCCAAAGCTTGCCTTGCAGCCTCCAACCTCAAAGCAGATTTCACACGCAGAATAAGTTCCAGGTTCGAAAACGGCTTGCTGATAAAATCCATAGCACCCAGATCAAAAGAACGCTTCAGGGGTTCCAGATTCTCATCCAAAGAAGCGGCAGTGATCATAATAACGGGGATATGCTCCAGAGATGTATCGTTTTTTATCCATTCCAGCACTTCATAACCGCTGAACCCTGGCATCATGATATCCAGCAGCAGCAGAGCGGGACAGTTATGCTTAAGATCGGACAGCATTGTTTTACCGGAATGGTACAGGTTTATCCTTTCAAAACCTGCCAGGCTAAGCACAGTGCGAACCAGCTTCAGGTTTATCTGATCATCATCTGCCACAAAAATCTGCATTTGAAAGAGGCCAGTATCATCTATCACTTTTTTTCTCTTCCTTAAGTGGTTTCTTGGGCAAGCTTGCTGCATAGTTAAACATGTCTTTCTGGGTTTTAAAGCGATCAAACAAGGCAACTGCTTCCATAAGCTGTTTATCCTGAGCAATGGTAACTTTATAAGCAGCCAGATCTCCATGCACCTTACGCACCATTTCACCCTTCAAAGTATTACGGATATAGGCATTAGCACTATCGACATCAGCCTGATTATATTTAATCTCTATTTTTTTGGCATAGCTTAGGAAATCGTTCATAATCTTGTCTGATACTTCAAAGTTGTCGGCAAGTTTATGATCATTCTGCACCATATAATCAACTGTAAAATTGAAGAATGCGTTTTTGCGGCGCAGTTCAGCCCCGAAGAGGGTGAGAAAATCGCTATCCACAATAATATCGGGAAGAATGCCACCTCCGCCATAAACCTTGCGGTTATTTGCGGTGTAAAAAACCTGTTCATGGTTCTTTTCGTCCTCTTTCTCCAAGTCTGTCTTTTCCAGTTGCTGCCCTTTAAGCAGTTTGTCGTTGCTCATTTTGTGGATGCAGCGGCCGCTTTTGATGTAGTAATAAGCCGTGGTGATCTTTACGCCATTGCCATTGGAAAGAGGAATAAGCTGTTGCACGCTGCCTTTGCCAAAAGTATTTTTACCCATAACCAAGCCTTTATCCCAATCCTGTAAACTACCTGCAAAAATCTCCGAGGCACTTGCAGAAGCTTCGTTAACCAGCACTACGATGGGGTAGTCCCGTTCTTTAACGTTGTAACGGGTGTATAGCTGCTTGTTTTCGGTGCGGCCTTTGGTTTCCACCACAAGTCTGTTTTGCCCGATGAATTCATTTACCGTATCTACAGCTTGATCCAGGAGTCCGCCGGGATTGAAACGCAAATCAATAATTAAACCGCTGATGCCCACATCCTCCAGCTCACTTAGAGCTGCACGTAATTCGGTGGCAGTGTTTTCGCTGAACTGAGTGATGCGGATGTATCCGGTACCATTTTCCAGCTTAAAGCTGTAGGGAACGCTCTTGATCTTGATGGTCTCACGCACGATATCAAAAACCAGTGGTTCTGAAATCCCAGGGCGGCTAATGGTGATCTCCACTTTAGAGCCAACATCTCCGCGCATCCGTTTGATAGCTTCGTCGGTAGAGAAGTTTACCACCGATTCGCCATTCACTTTCACAATTTTATCACCGGCCGTAATACCCATACGGTAGGCTGGAGTACCCTCTATAGGAGAAACAACGGTGATGTAATTGCCAATTTTATCTATCTGAATACCAAGGCCTCCAAATGTGCCTTTGGTACTGGTGGTAAAATCTCTAAATTCTTCCGCAGTAAAGTAGTTAGTATGCGGATCTGTAGAGCCTAACATGCCAACAATCGCCGCTTTGATAAGCTCTTCATCGGAAAGATCGGTAACATAGGATTGTTTCAGTTTCTGCAGCACTTCACTAAAAAGCTGCACCTGAGAATACAGGTTTGTGCTCTGCGGTCTGTTTTGGGCATAGGCATTGGTTGCTACGGTTAGTAGCAGCGCACTAAGCACCCAAATGCTGACAATTGAGATCAGCGCAAGTTTTTGTTTGGGTCTAATCATTTCTTTCTCCTATAAGAGCTTCCAAGGCGGAGATTACTTTTTGGTGAATAACTTCCGGATTATCCGAGCCATTGAGGACAAAATATCTGGACGGGCATTTATTGGCAATAGATAAAAACTGCTGCCGCACTTTTTCGTGGAAGGTAGCTGCCTCCTTCTCCAAACGGTCGAGGGTACGCGTCTGGATTCTGGCTAAACCGATCTCTACTGGCAGATCGATCAAAAAAGTGATATTGGGTATGCGGCCATAAGTGGCAAAAGCCGTTAAGGTATCAATCAGGTTCTCATCCAGCTTGCGGGCTGCCCCTTGATATGCATAGGTGGAATCGTAATAACGATCGCAAATTACTATTTTTCCTGCCTCCAGCGCAGGAAGGATTAGCTCTCCCGTATGCTGTGCACGGCTGGCACAATAGAGCAACAGCTCTGTTTCGGGCTTCATTTCGCTGTATTCGGGATTAAGCAGAATGCTGCGAATAGCCTCGGAAATAACCGTGCCACCTGGTTCGCGGGTACAAAGATATGCCAGCTTACGCTGCTGAAGAGCCTGGATCAGTAGCTGCACCTGAGTGCTTTTTCCGCTACCTTCAATGCCTTCGAAAGTGATAAATATGCCTTTCATTGGTTATTCCTTATTTAGTAAGTGGTGAGTGGAATAGTGGAAAAGTGAAACACGCTTTGGAGTTTGGGTGTTGGGTTGGTAAAGTGGAAGGGTGGAATAGTGAAACACACTTTGGAGTTTGGGTGTTGGGTTGGTAAAGTGGAAGGGTGGAAGGGTGGAATAGTGAAACACGCTTTGGAGTTTGGGTGTTGGGTTGGTAAAGTGGAAGGGTGGAAAAGTGAAACACGCTTTGGAGTTTGG